>NZ_AUTH01000054.1:0-15391 GCF_000497975.1 Pseudoalteromonas sp. TB41
CCCCCTGTGTCAGGATAGTTGTCGCCTCTAACTTTTAATAGAGGCAATAAAATGAGACGTCGATTTACACAAGAATTTAAAGTTCAAGCTGTTGAAAAAGCATTATCTCAATGTGATGATGTTCGCCTAGAAGATATTGCGTTTGATTTAGGCATCGGTTATTCAACCTTGCAACGATGGATTACGCTTGCTAAAAAACATGAACTTGAAACTAAAAATAATGGTAGTCACATGACAACAGAAAAACGCCCTCATGACTGGAGCTTAGAAGAAAGGCTTAATGCCATTATTGAATGTGCGAGTTTAGATGAAGCAGCTCTTAATGAATATTGCCGTGCTAAGGGGCTTTACCCGCATCATATTAAACAGTGGAAGCAAGATTTAGTAACACCACCTTCAAATAAAACAGTAAAGTCAGACAGTAAACAGCTTAAGCAAGAAATAAAGCAACTGCAAAAAGAACTGAATCGCAAAGATAAGGCCTTAGCTGAAACTGCCGCTCTACTTGTACTCAAAAAAAAAGCGGATGCGCTTTGGGGTTTCAACGAGGACGATTAACCAGCTCAACTGAACGTCATGAACTGATAAAGCTCATTACCGACGCGCAGAAATCAGGGGCAAGGCAAGCAAAAGCATGTGAGTTACTTGGTCTAACGGCAAGAACAATTCAACGCTGGATTGAAGCTGATGATATGACAGATAAGCGAACGAGTACGATAAAGCGACCACCTAACAGGCTAACTGAATTAGAGCAACAGCGTATTATTAAGACAGTAAATTCAATAGAATACGGACATTTACCACCCAGCAAGATAGTCCCTAAACTATTAGATAAAGGTGTGTGGATAGCATCAGAAAGCTCGTTTTATCGTGTTATGAAATCACATAAATTATTAACACACAGAGAAAAAGTTAAACCAAATAAAAAGATAAAAAAACCAAAAGCGCTCAAGGCAACACGTGTAAACGAAATTTATACATGGGATATCACATATTTGCCAACAGCGGTTAAAGGTCAGTTTTTATACTTATATTTAGTGATGGATATTTATAGTCGAAAAATAGTTGGTTGGCAGGTTCATGACACACAGCTAAGCACACTGGCGGCTGATTTAATGGTAGATATTTGCAGGCGAGAGCAGGTAAAGCCAGATCAAGTCACGTTGCACTCGGATAATGGCAGTCCAATGAAAGGGGCAACGTTATTGGCAACATTGCAGGAGTTAGGTATTGTGCCTTCATTTAGCCGACCGTCAGTGAGTAATGATAATCCTTATTCTGAATCGCTATTTAAGACGTTAAAGTATCGCCCAGAATACCCTGAAAAAGCCTTTGAAAGCATCGGTAGTGCAAGGAAGTGGGTTAACGGATTTGTTGATTGGTACAACGATGAGCACTTGCACAGCGGTATTAAATTTGTCACGCCAAACCAGCGTCATTTAGGATTAGATAAAGCGATACTAGCGAACCGTCACCGAGTAAATGAAATAGCGAAATTGCAGAATCCAATTCGTTGGTCAGGAAAATCTAGAGATTGGACAATGACCAATGAAGTAAATTTAAATCCAGAGAAAAAAGAAGCAATGCGGGCGGCATAAAATTTAATTTGATGCGACAACTAACTTGAAAAACTCCGATATCATCTGTGGAGTAGATTACGAGATAAGAAGGTATGTTGATGATTACTTCCTATTTGCTAATAATATTAGTAAGTTAGATATAATCGAAAGAAAAATTATTGATATGCTTTATTATTACAAGCTATCAATAAACAAAAGTAAGAGAGTTTTTCAGGAAAGGCCTTTCTATACATCTAAAGATATTGCTATTGATAAAGTCAGAGAATTAATAAAATCAGTTAATATTAAGATCACAGAACTTAAGCCCAACGATGAAAAGTTTATTAGGCTACCCTCTATGAAGAGGATTAAGAGGGAGAATGTTGTTACCCAATTCATCCGAGATGTAAAGTCTGTCATAAAAGATGTGAATGTTGAGTTGCTAGATGTCACAGCTTACATACAGAAATCACTTAGTAAACTAGTTTATTCGATGATTGATAAGTATGAATTTCAACCTTTACAGATAACCAATAGTGATTTCGAATATTTTGCTTCTTATTTTGATATTATCTTGTATTTCTATTCTCTAGACAGAAGAACTTCGACTTCTTTCTCATTTTGTCAGCTGATAATAACTCTACATGACTTTTCTAGTAGGAAATCTTTAATTTATTCTCACTACTTCCGAGATAAGCTTTCCCACTACCTACAATTAAAAATATTACAAATGGATCGTGAATATCAAGAGGGCATGAAAATTGAAGTTTATAATTTAGCTTTGACTCTTGAATACATAGCAGAAAATATACAAGAAAGGTTACCTGATAATAGCTTCAGGAGGCTTATTGGGCTAAAAGATTATAATTATTTTGATTTCATATGTTTGATGCATATTGCTGGGAAAAATAAATCGTTATCTCACTATATTCCATCCATGACGATACAAGCTGAAGATTATATGACGAAGATCATGCAGGACTTAGGTTTTAAATCCGCAGAACTTATACATATGCTTTTAGATTATCTTAGTTGCCCATTCATTACCTGTGAAAGAAAAGTCATCTATTTAAAAAGTGTTATTTGCAATTCTGAACTTAAAGATAAACTATCAAGAGTAAAAGTGAAACTTCCAAAAGAAATAGTGTCTTTAGAAAAAGAGTTAAAAATAATAATAGATTATTCGACTAGTCGTTACTGGTTTTCTAATTGGGATAAAGTAGATATCTGGAATTTATTAATGAAAAAACAGTTGAATCCTACATACTAATCAATGTACTGTTAACCAGAACCTAGTATGAAGTAGTGTCGTTTAATAGCACCCTAGTTCTGCTTTCCCATTGTGGGAATCCGCCCGAGATATACTCTTAGGGTTGGCCGAAAGGCACACACAAAAGGTTTGTGATGGCTACCAAAATTGGTGGCCATCAAATTTAATGTTCACCTTTTTCTAATCCTTTCATCAATGGGTTAAGTAAACTACCAACTTTCTCTAATCATATGCAAATAAAAATAAACATTGTCCTAATTTACTCATTTCTTGTATCTACTAGTGCCTTTGCGGAGCTTGCAAAAGTTAAAGTAAATGGCTTTGATATTGAATATGAAATGGCGGGTAGTGGTAAACACACTGTTTTACTCGAGGCGGGTGGCTCTGCAGGGCTGAGTGATTGGGATCCCATTTATAACTCGCTTATCAAGCATGCAAAAGTAATTCGCTATTCTCGAATTGGCAATGGCGGCTCAGCGCAAATAAAGAAAAACTATAGCTCTGAGGAGTATGCTGCTGAAGCTTTACTATTACTTAAAGCGTTAAAAATTGAAGAACCGGTGATTTATGTGGCGCATTCTTATGGTGCTTATATCGCAAGGGTATTTGCAGCAAGCTACCCTGATAACATTAAAGCGTTAATGTTAATTGAACCCGCCTCAGAGCATGATGTTGATATTATGCGTAAGATTGATTTACCGCGCGCTGAAAAAGAAATTGCTGCTATAAAACGTGATGATATGAAAAACGGCATGTCGAATCAGTATTTAGACTTTTGGTCGAAGCGGCCTTTGCCCGATTACCCACAAATAGCAGATATTCCCGTGACGGTTATTGCCTCAGTTAAAAAATATGAAAATCCATCGGTGTTATTTTTTACTGATAAAGGGCGTGAAATGTGGGGAGAACTGCATTTAAACTGGGCTAATGCTTTTCCTCAAGGTGAGATAGTGCTAACCAGTAAAAGTTACCACTATCCACAAAATGATGAGCCAGAAATGGTGATCACCCAGCTAGTCAGGTTACTTAATCGCACTGATTAATTTTTACAAAAATATACAAGGGCCAAGTATTAATTCTGTTCTTTGGGTCGTTATTCTGTAAAATTATCGGCTTAACACCTGTGACCTAGTCGTTACATTTGTTGTTGGGGTTAATTATTCAATTAATATAAGCAGACGTTATGATTTTTTATATTATTGGGTTAAGTACGCTTGTTATTATTTTGTGTGTGGCGCTTTATGTGATTTACAGCAATATACGTAAGAGCCGAGTAAGAAAGTCAAAAGAATATAATGTGTTATTTGATAAAGACACCATCATTGATGATCTTATTGCTCAACTTAGCGAGAAAAACCAAACCCAAGAAAACCAGGAAAAAACAATTAAAGGCAAACAAGAGATCCTTGCAACATTTATAGATTTGCATCGATCGGGTAGTTTTTGTGCGCATTTAAGCGAACAAGAAATTACGTACTTTGTTAAAAAGAAACTAAACATGGAGAGTACTAAAAATGGATAGCGAGCAACAAGCAGTCGCTGAGGCAAAAAACACCTCATTTATGGCACGTTTTGGTCGTCGTAATGTGATTTTACTAACATCCGTTGTTGTGGTGTTAGCAGTGATTGCAACATTAACTTCACAGGTTATTTCATGGAATGAAGCCGATGAACGGCTAGTTCATCAGTCAGCTTTTACCGGTAATTTAACGGTAATAAATCAAGCGGGCCCTTACTTAAAAGCATTTGGTACAACATCAGCCTATAAAAAAGTTATTTCAATTAACTTTACCGGCGATAGCAGCGCAACAGCCAGTGCCATTGTACCACTCATTCCTATTCGATTCTTAGATACCACGACCGGTGGGGCACGCGGTGTTTCCCGCTTTAGATTACCTGGCAACGTACCCGCTAGTGAATCGGGTGCTTTGCGTGGTTTATTAAAAATTCATGAAGAATTTGGCTCCCAAGAAACCCTAATTTCTAACCTTTTAATGCGTGCAACAACAGAAAATGTAAAAGCGTCTGCACGTATGATGTCGGTGGAGCAACATTATTCAGGTGGTAATGGCCAGTTAAGCCAAGATTTTTCTGATCAACTTACTAATGGTATTTTTGTTACTGAGCAAATTATTAGTACCGGTGAGCGTGATAAAACAGATGATTTAAGTAATTTAAGTAAGCAACAGCGCGTTACTATTAATATAAAGAAGGATGCTGAAGGTAATCCGCTACGTAATGCGCCTATTTTAGGCTCTTACGGGATCACAGTCGTTGATGCGAGTATTATTGATATTGATTACGAAAATAAAGTAAATGCACGTTTAGAGGCGCAAAAACAAGCGGCTGCTGATGAAGCTCTTGCAAGACAAAACCTTAAAAAGGCAGAGCAACAAGCACGTACTGAAGTGGCATTAGGCGAACAAGCGATTGCAAAGCAAAGAGCTGAGTCTGAAAAGCTAAAAATTAAAGAGCAAATTGATGCAGAACGAATAAAAGCGAATGCGATTATTTCTGCCCAGCAACGTGTAGCTGTTAAAGCGGAGCTTGCAAAAGAGCAAGAAGAAATTTTAAAACAGCAACGCTTAGAAGCATTAGGTATGGACGTTTTAGCTGAAGCACGTTTACGCGCAAAATCAGCAGCGCTTGATCCTAAGTATGTATTTGATGAAACACTTAAAGCAGAAGTTAAAATTCAAACGGCTTTATTTACCAGCTTAGGTAACAGCCGACTAGTGCCTGAAATTGTTATAGGTGCAGGGCAGGGTGAGCAAAATAACGGCTCTGAATTTATGCGCTTACTGGCGGCCGATGCGGCATTGAGCCTTAAAAAGCGTTTAGAAAAAGAGAAAAAATAAACGTTAAAAATCATTATAAAGCCCTAGCTTTAATTGCTAGGGCTTTTTTTGTGGTATCGCTTTTTAAACGGTGAGATTAAAATTTAGGGCACAAAGCGTGGCTAAAGCCTTTTTCGGTTAGCAAAAAAGTGGCGCTGGGCGTCGAAAATATATATTCCTCATGAAGAAGAAACGCAATTGTTCCTTTTATTTGCTCACCTTGATGATCTGAGGCATCGCTAATTAATTGTTCAGGATCTAACTGGCTTGGGCTTGGAAAGTTATTATAAAGATGCTTAAAAATTAACGTAGCAATTGTGTTAAAGGTATCGTTATTTTTCATTTTTGGAGAGTCCTTAATTTATATATGTAGCAACAAACTGGCTGTTTTAAATATGCTTTTTAAATAATAACACATTAAAAATAGGTACATGATCATCCTACTATTTTTTTAAGCTTTAATTTTGCAAGCTGCTGCTTTCATTTATTAAAATGATGATTAATTGTCATGCTTACCCTGCTAAAAAGTAGTGTGTGTTGCTGGTGTGTTGCGCAAAATCATAAAGTGTAATTGAAGAGTTGTAAAAATACGTTATCATTGTAAAACAATATGTAAAATCAAGCAGGTACTTAGCTCACGCTGACCAAGTTCGAGTTAATAACATCAACAAGGCAAGCAAGGACAAATTATGACACCTATGAAACCTTTAGCACTGGCAGTGGCTATGGTTGTTTTTTCACATCCGGCACATGCAGATACAGATCTTGATAAAGTAAAGCAGCAATTAAGCAGCTTACAAAAACAAGTGGAAATGCTGCAAAAGCAACTTGCAAAAGCAGAGCAAAAAAGTGAAAAGACAATCGAGCGCACCATTGAACAGAAAGAAGATATAGCTGAAGTTAAAGTAGCTAAACATGAACACAAGCCTCAGGGAATTAAAATTGGCGGTGCTGTTCGAACCAACTATAGCCACACCTCGTATGATGACGACAATAAAAATCGTGGCGGCGATTTTGACTTTGATATTTTTCGCTTAAATTTCTCAGGCGACGTTGGTGATGTAAAATTAAACGCTGAAATTCGTTTTTTTGATTACATGACAGCTGTTAAATACGCCTATGCTGCTTACGATTTTGCTGATGATTGGCAAGTTCAAGCAGGTATTACTCAGGTTCCTTTTGGTAACTGGCCTTACAATTCACATAACTACTTTTTCAGCACTAACTATTACGTAGGCCTTGAAGACGACCACGATTTAGGGGTGTTATTTAAGCGTAAAATTGCCGATAACTGGCAGCTTGATTTAGGCTTTTTCAAAAATGATGAATTAGGTGGTGTTGATGGTTATGTAGATAACCGCAGCGATCGCTACTCATACGATATTGTTGGTTTTAGAGAAGCCGGTGATGGTGTTTATGCTGAGCCGACCAATCCAATTGGCGAGTATAATACGTTCTCAGGTCGTTACGGCTACCACATAGAGCATGAGGGTGGTAAAACTGAAATTGGTGTGTCAGCGCTTGCTGGTGGCTTGCATGATGGTGTTGACCGCGCAGGTGACTATAACGCATGGGCGCTTCACTTAAACAGTAATATGGGCCCTTGGAACTTGCAATTACAACATGGCGAATACAACTACGATATTGATAACGTAAACCGTATTGCTGTAGGCGCTTACTCGTTTTACGATAGCATGGCAGCGGAAGCAACTATGTCGAGTGCAAACGTAGCATACAGTGTGCCGGTGCAATGGGGTGCAGTAACAAACTTACAGTTTTATAATGACTACAGCGCTATTTACGACAAATCAGACAACAGCAAAGATACCTGGATGAACGTAACCGGTTTCTCGGTCGCTGCAGGTGGTTTATTTACATACTTTGACTTAGTTCATGGTAAAAACATGCCGTTTGTTGGTGGGTCATTAGCGGGCGATAGCAGCGAAACTGAACGCCGCTTCAACATTAATATTGGCTATTACTTCTAATAAGCTAGTATTCAAAGCACACGTCTATATACTGGGCGTGTGCTGCTGTCGTTTTAAAAATTATTTTTACCCTACCAATTTCAGCACCTACAAATTGATAAATCTCTAATCAACTTCTAGTATAAAAGTTCAAATGGAATTAAATAAATAATCCATATAGCTTAGCTGGAGGCTAGACATCGATGTTTGTCGTTAATGAGCAGGTATTATCTGATGTAAACAAAAACTTTATTATTCCCCCAAAACCGCAAATTTTAGATGATCTTGATAGATTAGCACGTCAAAATGAGCCGTCTTTAATGGCTGCTGCAGATATAGTTGCTAAAGATGTGGCCATATCGTCTGCTATTTTAAAAATTGTTAATTCACCCGCTTACGGCTTAGTGCGAAGCATTGCTGACATAAAACAAGCCATCATGTTTTTAGGTTGGAATGGTATAGAAGCACTTATTCCTGCGCTTAAATTAAAGCAAATGTTTTTACAAAAAACATGTTGTATTAGTTTAGAGCGTTTTTGGGATAACGCGTCTGAAATTGCTAATGTAAACATGATTGTTGGGCAGCGAGTAAAAAATAAAATTCCAGTTGAATACTTATACACTCTCGGTTTATTTCATGATTGCGGCATAGTTCCGATGGCGATTAAATATGACGACTACGTCAATGTGCTGCATGGTTCAAATAGAAGCAGTAAAGAAAGTTTAATTGATATTGAAGATCGTGTTTATGGCGCTAATCATGCCATTATCGGCTATTACTTAGCATCGAGTTGGCATTTACCAAGAGATATTTGCCAGCTTATTCTACGCCATCATGATTTAAGTTTACTTGAGGACACATCCGATCCTAATCAACAGCTCTGTTTTTGTGTGTTAAAGCTCTCTGAAAGCATAGTAAATAGTATTTTACGTGATGAAAAAATTAAAGATTGGGAGCGCCTTGAACCGTTTATACTTAAAAAGTTAAATATGTCTGAAGATGAATATATTGATTTACAAGAAGAAGTTATTGATTACTTAAATCAGTAAATAATCATGCCGAGTTTGCAGCCTAGTTAAATGAGCGGTTATTTGTCGCTTTTATTAAAACGAATATGCTCAGTTTAATTAGACTAAAGTCTATAGGTTAGTTTTTTTCACTTATTGGTTTGTTTTTAATCGTTTGTCGAGATTAAGTAAACACTCTAAAGTTTAGTTGTCGGCAACAAGCACGACTAACCAAATAGGAAACTAATCATGAAACGCTCACTTATCAAAACCATCGCTCTTGGCTCTTTATTAACTTGCTCAGCTGCTGTAATGGCTGATCAAAGTGACTACAAGTTAATGGTTATTGAAGAGGCTGCAACAGCCCCACAAGAATTCGAAGTTGCATTTAACAGTTGCGCATTAAATGTAAAATCAAAAAACTACAGCCAAGCTGAAGAAATTTGTTCAAAAGCAATTACATTATTACAGCAAAGTACAGGCCCGCGCTTTAAAGTACGTGAGCTGACTTCATTTGCTTTAAGTAACCGCGGTGTTGGCCGTTTAATGGCTAAAAACGAAACCGCAGCGTTATCTGACTTTTACGAAGCACAGCAAATATCAGGTAACGAGTTAGTGTCGCACAACTTAACACGTGCTAAGCAAGATCTTGCTTTATAACATCTATTAGTGATTAAAAAAGCCCATGCTAATTTAGTTAGCATGGGCTTTTGCATTTATGTAGTTGGCTTATTTCATGTCTGTAAATTATTGTCGATTAAAAGTTGAGTCAATTTTTTTAATCCTTTACCTTTGTTGGTTATTTTCCATGCAAGGTATAAGTCTTGAATAGGACGTGGTTCAATGAGCTCCACAACATGAAGTTTTTTAGCTTTAATATGTTCAGCAATAAGGTTTACTGGTAAATAACCAATCCCGATTCCCGATAAAATAGCGGTAATTTTTTGTTTTACGGAGCTTACATAAAAACGTTGACTACCTTCGATTAAATTAGCTGACCACGGAATACTTTGTTTTGCAGAGTCATGAACTATCACTGTGGTGTATTGACCAAGCTCACTAGGCTTGATGGGTTTTTGCTCTTTTGCTAAAGGGTGGGTTGGGTGAACCACAAGTACATTTTGAATATCCGTTATTTTCACTGCTCTGATCCCTTTTTGAGCAGGCACGGGGGCGGGTGCACCAATCACTAAGTCAACATTGTCTTCTATTAACGCCTCCCATGTACCGCTCATGACCTCTTCTTTTACATCAATTTCAATGCTTTTATGTTCAATTAAAAATTGTTGCAAAGCAGCAAAAACATTAGTTACGTCAATAATTGAGTCACAAGCAATCCGTATTCTAGGCTCCCAGCCATTAGCTATGGTTTGTGTTTGCTCCGATAAATTATTTATAGCATTGAGCACTTTACGCCCCTCGCTCAGTAAATGTTTACCTGCGGGGGTTAAAACTGCTCGCCGACCTTGGCGCTGAAATAAAGTTACATTTAATTGCTCTTCAAGTTTATTAACAATATACGACAGGGCTGATGGCACTTTATTAAGTTGTTCTGCAGCGGCTGCATAACTGCCACGATGCTCAATGGCGTCTAATACCAGTAAAGCTTCTATGCTAATAGGGGGTGTATTCATCATCATACCAAATATTAAATGTTCAAAATATTTGAACATATAAAGCAAATAATAGGAGTTATTTAATTTTAATTCAACTTATACAATAGCTGCATAATCAACAGAAACAATACAGGTAAACATTATGACGATTAAAAATATCACAGCTGTCATCACAAAAACTGAACAGTCTTTTGCAACACTACCATTAAGGCTTATTGCAGGATTAGTGTTTAGCGCTCATGGGGCACAAAAACTGTTTGCGTGGTTTGGTGGCTATGGCTTGGAAGGCACAGGGCAATGGATGGAGTCGATTGGCTTAGCACCGGGCTATTTAATGGCATTAATGGCGGGTGGCGCTGAATTTTTTGGTGGGTTACTACTCATCGTTGGTTTGCTGGTGCGTCCTGCGAGTTTTGTACTGGCTATCACTATGGTGGTTGCTATTTTTACCGTACATATAGATAACGGCTTATTTATGAGCAACAACGGTTACGAGTTTGGTTTATCGTTGTTGGCAATTACCTTGGCCTTATTTATTCAAGGAGCTGGAAAGCTATCCCTTGATGGAAAAATTCATAACAAATTAAACCAATAAGCTGATCATATAACTGATTGAACTTTAAGCTGCCAATCTGCGTAAGGTTGGCACATTCTACATACTTAGGAGACGGACATGGGATTACTTGTTAACGGTGAATGGGTCGATAAATGGTACGACACCGAAAAAAGCGACGGTAAATTTGTACGCCAAGACAGCCGTTTTAGGGATACTATTTCATCAGCGCCACAAAGCAAATTTACCCCTGAGGCGGGGCGTTATCATTTATATGTATCGCTAGCGTGCCCTTGGGCGCACAGAACGATTATTTTTCGTAAATTAAAGCAGCTCGAAGACATTATTTCTATGAGTATTGTTGAAGCGCCCATGATGGAAAACGGCTGGGAATTTGGCGAGCAGGGCGATCCACTTTATAACTTAGATTACGCCTATCAATTGTATTTAAAAGCCGATCCTAGTTATGAAGGGCGGGTTACTGTGCCGATTTTATGGGATAAAAAAACGCAAACTATTGTAAATAATGAATCAATAGAGATTATTCGTATGCTTAATAGTGCGTTTAATGAGCTCACTGGCAATACTGATGATTATTATCCAGAGCCACTTCGTGAAGAAATCGAAGCCGTGAATAACCGTGTCTATAACACCATTAATAATGGCGTATATAAAGCCGGTTTTGCTACTACACAAGAAGCTTACAACGAGGCTTACACCGCACTATTTGATAGTTTAGACTGGCTAGAAGCGCGTTTAGCTAAGCAGCGCTATCTCGTTGGTGATGTTATTACAGAAGCTGATTGGCGTTTATTTACAACCCTCATTCGCTTTGATGCGGTGTATCACGGGCATTTTAAGTGTAACCGTCAAAAATTAAGCGAGTTTCACCATATTAGCAATTACGTTAACGAGCTGTACCAAGTACCGGGTGTTAAAGAAACAGTCGATTTAGAGTACACAAAGGTGCATTACTATGTAAGCCACTTAACGATTAATCCAACACAAATAGTACCGCTGGGTGCAAAGCATCATTTTGATGCTCCACACGACCGTGAACGTCCATATTAATTAATGTTTATTCTTTTTGAGGAAAGACCATGATCAATCATTATCCAAAGAATAGTTTAGGCAGTGCCGATCACGGTTGGCTTAAATCTAAACATCATTTTAGTTTTGCACATTACTATAATCCGGCACGTATGGGCTTTGGTACATTACGCGTTGTTAATGATGATTGGGTTGCACCTGAAATGGGATTTGGAGCGCATCCACACAAAAATATGGAAATTATTAGTTTCATACGCAGTGGTGCCATTACTCATCAAGATAGTATGGGTAATAAAGGCATAACCGAGCAAGGTGAAGTGCAGGTAATGAGTGCAGGCACAGGCATTGTGCATTCTGAGTATAACCGTACCAATGAGCCACTTACTTTTTATCAAATTTGGATTCAAAGTAATAAACAAGATGTGCCGCCGCGTTGGGAAAGTAAAAAATTTCCGACCGACGTAGCTAACGAGCTTACGCTTTTAGTGTCGGGTTATGCAGAAGATGCGGGTAACACCTTATTTATCAATCAACAAGCACGTATTTATGGTGGAAAACTTGCAAAAGGTACCACCATCACTCAGCGTATTGATCATCAAGCTTATGTACTTGCATCTGATGGTGCATTTACTGTAGATGACAAAAGCAGTGTAATTACCATGAACAAAGGGGATGGTGCTGAGGTCACTCATGCTGATTTTATCACGCTAACTGCAACAACAGAGTGTGAAATAATTATTATTGATACATTAGGTTAGGGCTCAGTAGCAGTCGCCAATAAGCGGGTTAGGTTAAAAAAAAGCGTTAATTAAATTGTTTTTAGATTATTAAAAACCCAGCATCGGCTAAATAATGGTGTAGCAGGCACCGCGCCATTATTTATCTTTATTTTTATTACACTTATAAACATTATTCCCTTAAAATAGCGCTAATTGGTTCATTTTTATAAAGGAATTCTGCTGTAAATGAATTCTATTTCCCCCAGCGTATTTGGCCGCCTGTTTACCCCACACCGCACTGTTGATATTGATCAACAAGGTTTAGTCATTAACAACAAAAAGCACACAGATACACTGAGTTGGTGCGATTTAACCTCGCCTATTTGTTATGAATATGGGGTGCTTGGACAAACACTACGTTTTTCAACACAGTCTGGGCAGTATCGAGTGTGGATGAGGGCTTATGGCAGTCACCGAATACTTAAAGCCAAGACGGATCAGCTATGGGTCAATAATAATATTGAACCATTAAATGAGCTGCTAGAAAATATTAACCAATTTGCACATCATCAATTTTTCCGTCAATCCTATGTGGCAGATATAAAACAGCGCGTTAAACAACAATACAACCGCTGGTTACCTTGGATAAAAAAGAGTGAGGCATTGGCTGTTGTTAGCACGCAAATAAAACTGCTCGAACAATATAGTCAGTGGAGCGATTCATTAACTCGCTTTTTACAGCATAAATACACACAGACACAGTTGCAGCGTTATGCTGGTTTTTTCGACAACGTTGAAGCAAACCCACTTACTGAAAAGCAAAGGCGGGCATGCATTATTGATGACGATAATAACCTCGTATTAGCCGGAGCCGGCACCGGTAAAACCAGTGTAATGGTGGCGCGAGCTGGCTATTTAGTTAAAAGTAATCAAGCTAATTACAGCGATATTTTATTACTCGCCTATGGTAAGCAAGCTGCCAGTGAAATGGACGAACGCATTAAAACTAAGCTGAATACGCAGGCTATAAAAACCGCTACTTTTCACAGCTTAGGTTTAACTATTATTACTGAGGTTGAGGGCAAGCCACCTAAAATATCTAAACTTGCTGAAAACGAAAAAGCTAAAATAAAATGGGTTGAGGCATGTTTAGAATCACTTGCCAATGCTAAACCACAGTATGCTAAAGCATTGGTAAATTATATAAATAACAATCTTAATGACGTTAAAAGTGAGTTTGAATTTAGTGCTGCAAAGCCTAACCATATAGCGCTTCTAAAAGAGATAAAAACTGGCGGCCATTTAACCAAATTAGCAACTTTATTTAGTCAATTAATAAGTGTGTATAAAACAGCAAATATAACGCTTGAGAACGATTCAAAGCAGATACAGCAGACTTGGAAACTATTAAAGCCATTATTAGCCAACTATAACCATTATTTACATACTCAAGGTGAAATAGACTTTGACGATATGATCCTCAAAGCTCTTGATTACGTCACTGTGAATCGCCCCGTGTTTGCCAGAGACTCAATAACTTGAGAAACTGGAACTATGAAAAAATCAAATCGCTATACATCAGAATTTCGTGAACGTGCAATTAGGCTTGTTACCACACAACAGCATGAATACCCTTCTCTTTGGGCTGCGCTAGTATCGATTTCAGATAAACTGGGATGTACCCCAGAAACACTTAGAGCATGGGTCAAGAAATCTCAAGCTCAACCGTCTAAACCCTCTTCTAATACGCAATCAACTGAAGAACGCCTTGCCGTCTTAGAGCGCGAGAATAAAGAGCTCAAGCGAACGAATGATATCCTGAGGCAAGCTGCCGCTTTTTTCGCCCAAGCGGAGCTCGACCGCAAACAGAAGTAATAGTGGATTTTATTGATGCTTGCAGAGAGCATTACGGTGTCGAGTCAATTTGCAAGGAATTGCCGATTGCACCATCAACGTATTATTCTCATAAACAGATACAAAGAGAGCCTGAGCGACTGTCTAACCGCAAAAAGCGTGATGCTGAGCTGATAATACTCATTCGCGAAGTGTGGGAGGATAATATGTCAGTTTATGGTGCAAGAAAAATATGGAAGCAGCTACAGCTTGACGACCATCAAGTCGCCCGCTGTACAGTCGAACGATTGATGCGAGTTATGGGAATTCAAGGTGTTCGTCGGGGTAAAGCACATAAGACAACGATACCTGACGAGCAACAAGATAAGCCACTTGATTTAGTTAATCGTCAATTTACTGCTGAGCAGCCAAATCAACTTTGGGTAGCTGACATCACCTATGTTGCCACATGGAGTGGGTTTGTTTATGTCGCTTTCGTGATAGATGTTTTTTCACGATACATTGTAGGTTGGCGTGTATCAACGACAATGCACACAGAGCTTATTCTTGATGCGTTAGAGCAAGCTATTTGGCATCGTGGCAACCCCGAAGGGTTAATTCACCACAGCGACAGAGGCAGCCAATATTTGTCTATACGATACACTGAGCGACTTGCTGAAGCTGGAATTCAAGCGTCTGTAGGCAGTGTGGGTGACTCTTATGACAATGCATTGGCTGAAACAATAAATGGATTATTTAAAACAGAGATTATTCGCAGAAATGGCCCGTGGAAGAATGTTGATGCTGTTGAATACGCAACGTTAGAGTGGGTCAATTGGTTTAATAATCAACGCTTATTATCTTCAATTGGGTATATTTCACCAGCTCAATATGAAACAGACTACTATGATAATTTAAACGAGTCAGGTAAAGTGGCCTGACTTAAACAAACTGGTCTCCGATGAACTCGGGGCGATTCA
>NZ_AUTH01000055.1:0-3328 GCF_000497975.1 Pseudoalteromonas sp. TB41
CGGAGTTTTTCAAGTTAGTTGTCGCATCAAATTAAATTTTATGCCGCCCGCATTGCTTCTTTTTTCTCTGGATTTAAATTTACTTCATTGGTCATTGTCCAATCTCTAGATTTTCCTGACCAACGAATTGGATTCTGCAATTTCGCTATTTCATTTACTCGGTGACGGTTCGCTAGTATCGCTTTATCTAATCCTAAATGACGCTGGTTTGGCGTGACAAATTTAATACCGCTGTGCAAGTGCTCATCGTTGTACCAATCAACAAATCCGTTAACCCACTTCCTTGCACTACCGATGCTTTCAAAGGCTTTTTCAGGGTATTCTGGGCGATACTTTAACGTCTTAAATAGCGATTCAGAATAAGGATTATCATTACTCACTGACGGTCGGCTAAATGAAGGCACAATACCTAACTCCTGCAATGTTGCCAATAACGTTGCCCCTTTCATTGGACTGCCATTATCCGAGTGCAACGTGACTTGATCTGGCTTTACCTGCTCTCGCCTGCAAATATCTACCATTAAATCAGCCGCCAGTGTGCTTAGCTGTGTGTCATGAACCTGCCAACCAACTATTTTTCGACTATAAATATCCATCACTAAATATAAGTATAAAAACTGACCTTTAACCGCTGTTGGCAAATATGTGATATCCCATGTATAAATTTCGTTTACACGTGTTGCCTTGAGCGCTTTTGGTTTTTTTATCTTTTTATTTGGTTTAACTTTTTCTCTGTGTGTTAATAATTTATGTGATTTCATAACACGATAAAACGAGCTTTCTGATGCTATCCACACACCTTTATCTAATAGTTTAGGGACTATCTTGCTGGGTGGTAAATGTCCGTATTCTATTGAATTTACTGTCTTAATAATACGCTGTTGCTCTAATTCAGTTAGCCTGTTAGGTGGTCGCTTTATCGTACTCGTTCGCTTATCTGTCATATCATCAGCTTCAATCCAGCGTTGAATTGTTCTTGCCGTTAGACCAAGTAACTCACATGCTTTTGCTTGCCTTGCCCCTGATTTCTGCGCGTCGGTAATGAGCTTTATCAGTTCATGACGTTCAGTTGAGCTGGTTAATCGTCCTCGTTGAAACCCCAAAGCGCATCCGCTTTTTTTTTGAGTACAAGTAGAGCGGCAGTTTCAGCTAAGGCCTTATCTTTGCGATTCAGTTCTTTTTGCAGTTGCTTTATTTCTTGCTTAAGCTGTTTACTGTCTGACTTTACTGTTTTATTTGAAGGTGGTGTTACTAAATCTTGCTTCCACTGTTTAATATGATGCGGGTAAAGCCCCTTAGCACGGCAATATTCATTAAGAGCTGCTTCATCTAAACTCGCACATTCAATAATGGCATTAAGCCTTTCTTCTAAGCTCCAGTCATGAGGGCGTTTTTCTGTTGTCATGTGACTACCATTATTTTTAGTTTCAAGTTCATGTTTTTTAGCAAGCGTAATCCATCGTTGCAAGGTTGAATAACCGATGCCTAAATCAAACGCAATATCTTCTAGGCGAACATCATCACATTGAGATAATGCTTTTTCAACAGCTTGAACTTTAAATTCTTGTGTAAATCGACGTCTCATTTTATTGCCTCTATTAAAAGTTAGAGGCGACAACTATCCTGACACAGGGGGGTGGTAAATAAATTTTTAAGAGCTTATTGTAATGCCCAGGTCCGGTTGTCCGATCCCGGAGTTTTTCAAGTTAGTTGTCGCATCAAATTAAATTTTATGCCGCCCGCATTGCTTCTTTTTTCTCTGGATTTAAATTTACTTCATTGGTCATTGTCCAATCTCTAGATTTTCCTGACCAACGAATTGGATTCTGCAATTTCGCTATTTCATTTACTCGGTGACGGTTCGCTAGTATCGCTTTATCTAATCCTAAATGACGCTGGTTTGGCGTGACAAATTTAATACCGCTGTGCAAGTGCTCATCGTTGTACCAATCAACAAATCCGTTAACCCACTTCCTTGCACTACCGATGCTTTCAAAGGCTTTTTCAGGGTATTCTGGGCGATACTTTAACGTCTTAAATAGCGATTCAGAATAAGGATTATCATTACTCACTGACGGTCGGCTAAATGAAGGCACAATACCTAACTCCTGCAATGTTGCCAATAACGTTGCCCCTTTCATTGGACTGCCATTATCCGAGTGCAACGTGACTTGATCTGGCTTTACCTGCTCTCGCCTGCAAATATCTACCATTAAATCAGCCGCCAGTGTGCTTAGCTGTGTGTCATGAACCTGCCAACCAACTATTTTTCGACTATAAATATCCATCACTAAATATAAGTATAAAAACTGACCTTTAACCGCTGTTGGCAAATATGTGATATCCCATGTATAAATTTCGTTTACACGTGTTGCCTTGAGCGCTTTTGGTTTTTTTATCTTTTTATTTGGTTTAACTTTTTCTCTGTGTGTTAATAATTTATGTGATTTCATAACACGATAAAACGAGCTTTCTGATGCTATCCACACACCTTTATCTAATAGTTTAGGGACTATCTTGCTGGGTGGTAAATGTCCGTATTCTATTGAATTTACTGTCTTAATAATACGCTGTTGCTCTAATTCAGTTAGCCTGTTAGGTGGTCGCTTTATCGTACTCGTTCGCTTATCTGTCATATCATCAGCTTCAATCCAGCGTTGAATTGTTCTTGCCGTTAGACCAAGTAACTCACATGCTTTTGCTTGCCTTGCCCCTGATTTCTGCGCGTCGGTAATGAGCTTTATCAGTTCATGACGTTCAGTTGAGCTGGTTAATCGTCCTCGTTGAAACCCCAAAGCGCATCCGCTTTTTTTTTGAGTACAAGTAGAGCGGCAGTTTCAGCTAAGGCCTTATCTTTGCGATTCAGTTCTTTTTGCAGTTGCTTTATTTCTTGCTTAAGCTGTTTACTGTCTGACTTTACTGTTTTATTTGAAGGTGGTGTTACTAAATCTTGCTTCCACTGTTTAATATGATGCGGGTAAAGCCCCTTAGCACGGCAATATTCATTAAGAGCTGCTTCATCTAAACTCGCACATTCAATAATGGCATTAAGCCTTTCTTCTAAGCTCCAGTCATGAGGGCGTTTTTCTGTTGTCATGTGACTACCATTATTTTTAGTTTCAAGTTCATGTTTTTTAGCAAGCGTAATCCATCGTTGCAAGGTTGAATAACCGATGCCTAAATCAAACGCAATATCTTCTAGGCGAACATCATCACATTGAGATAATGCTTTTTCAACAGCTTGAACTTTAAATTCTTGTGTAAATCGACGTCTCATTTTATTGCCTCTATTAAAAGTTAGAGGCGACAACTATCCTGACACAGGGGG
>NZ_AUTH01000056.1:0-5676 GCF_000497975.1 Pseudoalteromonas sp. TB41
CGGAGTTTTTCAAGTTAGTTGTCGCATCAAATTAAATTTTATGCCGCCCGCATTGCTTCTTTTTTCTCTGGATTTAAATTTACTTCATTGGTCATTGTCCAATCTCTAGATTTTCCTGACCAACGAATTGGATTCTGCAATTTCGCTATTTCATTTACTCGGTGACGGTTCGCTAGTATCGCTTTATCTAATCCTAAATGACGCTGGTTTGGCGTGACAAATTTAATACCGCTGTGCAAGTGCTCATCGTTGTACCAATCAACAAATCCGTTAACCCACTTCCTTGCACTACCGATGCTTTCAAAGGCTTTTTCAGGGTATTCTGGGCGATACTTTAACGTCTTAAATAGCGATTCAGAATAAGGATTATCATTACTCACTGACGGTCGGCTAAATGAAGGCACAATACCTAACTCCTGCAATGTTGCCAATAACGTTGCCCCTTTCATTGGACTGCCATTATCCGAGTGCAACGTGACTTGATCTGGCTTTACCTGCTCTCGCCTGCAAATATCTACCATTAAATCAGCCGCCAGTGTGCTTAGCTGTGTGTCATGAACCTGCCAACCAACTATTTTTCGACTATAAATATCCATCACTAAATATAAGTATAAAAACTGACCTTTAACCGCTGTTGGCAAATATGTGATATCCCATGTATAAATTTCGTTTACACGTGTTGCCTTGAGCGCTTTTGGTTTTTTTATCTTTTTATTTGGTTTAACTTTTTCTCTGTGTGTTAATAATTTATGTGATTTCATAACACGATAAAACGAGCTTTCTGATGCTATCCACACACCTTTATCTAATAGTTTAGGGACTATCTTGCTGGGTGGTAAATGTCCGTATTCTATTGAATTTACTGTCTTAATAATACGCTGTTGCTCTAATTCAGTTAGCCTGTTAGGTGGTCGCTTTATCGTACTCGTTCGCTTATCTGTCATATCATCAGCTTCAATCCAGCGTTGAATTGTTCTTGCCGTTAGACCAAGTAACTCACATGCTTTTGCTTGCCTTGCCCCTGATTTCTGCGCGTCGGTAATGAGCTTTATCAGTTCATGACGTTCAGTTGAGCTGGTTAATCGTCCTCGTTGAAACCCCAAAGCGCATCCGCTTTTTTTTTGAGTACAAGTAGAGCGGCAGTTTCAGCTAAGGCCTTATCTTTGCGATTCAGTTCTTTTTGCAGTTGCTTTATTTCTTGCTTAAGCTGTTTACTGTCTGACTTTACTGTTTTATTTGAAGGTGGTGTTACTAAATCTTGCTTCCACTGTTTAATATGATGCGGGTAAAGCCCCTTAGCACGGCAATATTCATTAAGAGCTGCTTCATCTAAACTCGCACATTCAATAATGGCATTAAGCCTTTCTTCTAAGCTCCAGTCATGAGGGCGTTTTTCTGTTGTCATGTGACTACCATTATTTTTAGTTTCAAGTTCATGTTTTTTAGCAAGCGTAATCCATCGTTGCAAGGTTGAATAACCGATGCCTAAATCAAACGCAATATCTTCTAGGCGAACATCATCACATTGAGATAATGCTTTTTCAACAGCTTGAACTTTAAATTCTTGTGTAAATCGACGTCTCATTTTATTGCCTCTATTAAAAGTTAGAGGCGACAACTATCCTGACACAGGGGGATATCCAACTTCTCTAAGGCCTTGTAAATTTCCGAGTCTATTCCTTGAAATATAACCTCACTAAAAATTCTTGAAAATTCGGGGCCAGTTATAATACCGTTTGTTTCATTATAATTAGTCTTGGACATTAAACTATCAAACTCATTTTCGAAAGTTTTTAGGTTTTTATTTGTATTATTTTTGGCGAATCGTTTATTTTTAACAGACCAGCATATTGAATGTGTATAGATAGAGTCGAAACATGTTTGTACATCAAGTTTTAAAAGGTATTTAAATTTCTCCTCTAAGTATAAAAACTCTTTGGAGCTTGTAAAAAAATTTATATGTTGAAACTTTTTATATGAATAGTATGAATTTTGATACTGGTTTTCTTCTAAATCAAGCTCTACAGAATTTGATTTCAAATGCTCTTCTGTATAAATGTACTCGCTTGTATAATACCTTGATGCTTTTTTTGATGGATGTCTTATAGAAAACTCACTAATTGAACATGAGTTTAGTATTCTTGATGAAAAAGCCTCATAAAAAGAAGCTATATCTATTTGTAAAGACGGGTGAATTAAAGATAGTACCCTATATGAATTAACATCTTTGTCTATTTTAAAACTAAAAGGAATCGAATAGTCCGACTGCTTTTGTTCAATGAGTCCAACTAGAAAACTAGGTATATTTTCTTTTTCTTTGTAATTTTTATAGAAACCAGTATTGGAGAAAAGCAAAGGTGTTTCAAAAGGTGTTACTTCTGTTGCTAGCACTCTCAAAGTATCATCTTGATTTATTTTATTGAGCATTAGTCCAACACCTTTTTATTAATTTAATATCCTCAAATGAATATATCGGTTTACTTAAAAAAGCACTTTTAAATGAAAGGTTTTTGACAAAATTCAGCTTCTTCTTTTCAATTTTTTCGACTTTAATTAGCTGTCTTATTCTAGATTTTTTTGAATATAAAATACTTCTATAGAACCTATCAATTTCTTTCAGAGATAAGGAGTTAGTAATATCTATATACTTATAACTGTGGTACAGACCCAAATTAAAACTTCTTCCATTTTTGAATTCAACTCTTCGATTACCGGTGATGAATTTTAACCTTTTTAGAAGCAACTCTTCATTTCGATCTTCACCAAAGGATAAAAGCGACTTAACAAGCCTACCTTTTATTTTTTTTACTTTATTCTCTGATATATCTATTTTACTTAATTTAGATTTGTTCGCTTCGAAACTATAGCCTAAATAATTAAATGTTTTTAAAGTGTCGTCATTTAATGAAATCTCTTGGAATTTTTCATTTTTACTATGGAAAACCAGCCCTGAAGGTAACAATTTAGTTAGCTTTTCTTGGATATTAATAATTTCATCGAAACTAAAAATTATTATGTCATCCACAAATCTTGCATAAAAATACACACCTTCTATTTTTTTAACATTTTTATTGCATATTCCGGAGCATCGTGAACAGTGATTCCGGCCCATCGTGAACACCCGTTCTGGTTTTAGCGTGAACGCTCATTCCGGTTTTATCGTGAACACTTTTGACTGATTTTCCGGAATCGGTGTTCACACCAAACCAGTACAATTTCAACGCATTGATTATTAATTACTTTGTTAAGCTATTTCCTTTTTGTATTACTGAGGAAGGGATATGGCGACTAAGAGGATCACAATGCGTAAAATTCGAGAAGTGTTGAGGCTACATTTTGCTGCCCAACTCAGTGTCAGAAAAATAAGTGCCAGCACTAAGATCAGTGTCGGTGGTATTCAAAAACTACTCACTAAAGCCAGAGCTTTATCGTTAAGTTGGCCACTGCCCGACGAGCTTGATGATTCTGTGCTTGCTAGTCAGTTCTATCCTCGCGCCGACACTCGGCCATCCCAGCGATTTGAAGTGCCAGATTGGCCAGCCATTCGAAAAGAATTAACGGGCAAAGGCGTCACCAAGAACTTACTCTGGGAAGAATATACTCAGCAATATCCGAATCGTTGTTACAGCTATTCTCAGTTCTGCGATCGCTATATGACCTGGCTTAAAAAGCAAAAACGTTCGATGCGACAAGTGCATAAAGCAGGAGAAAAACTCTTTGTCGATTATGCGGGTCAAACGATGCCCATTGTTTGTAATGCGACGGGTGAAGTGAAGTTCGCCCAGATATTCGTGGCGGTGATGGGCGCATCAAATTATACATTTTGTGAAGCAACCTGGAGCCAAAGTCTACCCGACTGGATCGGCAGTCACGTGCGAGCATTTGAATTTATCGGCGGTATACCTGACATGGTTATCCCCGATAATTTACGCAGTGGTGTCAGTAAAGCGTGTCGCTACGACCCTGATGTTAACCCGAGTTATCAGCAATTGGCCGCGCATTATGGCACCGTGATTGTGCCTGCTCGTCCCAGAAAACCACAAGATAAAGCCAAGGCCGAAGTGGGCGTGCAAATCATTGAACGCTGGATACTCGCCAAGTTACGACACCAAACCTTTTTCTCATTAGCTGAGCTAAACCATTGCATCAAAGCCTTACTGCTTGAGGTCAATAATAAGCCCTTTAAGCAACTGAGTGGGACACGACAATCATGGTTCGAGTCAATCGACAAACCCGCCCTCGCGCCCATGCCCAAACTAGCTTATCAATTCACGGATATTAAACACGTCAAAGTGAATATTGATTATCACGTTCAGTATGATAACCATCTTTACTCGGTACCCCATCACTTGGTGGGTGAAAAGCTTGAACTTCATGCCAAAGACAACTTGATTGAGGCTTATTTCAAGCATAAACGCATCACCAGTCACCCGAGAAAATATCATCCGGGCATGACCACCACATCCGAGCACATGCCTGTAAAGCATGAGAAGCATCATAAATGGTCACCAGGGCGTTTAATGAATTGGGCGAAAGATATTGGAGATGACGTTTTGCTCTGGGTGAAAGCACAATTGGCACAGAAACAACATGAAGAACAAGCGTATCGTGTGTGCTTAGGCTTACTCAACCTATCAAGAAGCTATCCCGCCGATCGGCTCAATAACGCCTGTGCGATAGCCAATCAATACAGTTTATATCGGTTAAAACATATCAAAGACATACTCAGTAGCAACCAAGATAAATTGCCGCGAACGCAAGAAGAGCCGTCGACGTTATTGCCACAATCCCATGAAAATATCCGTGGTCCTAAAAGCTTCCATTAAGGTAAGGAAATTCTATGTTAGAACAAACGATAACTCAGCTTCGTCAACTCAAACTCAGTGGTATGGCCAACGCCTTAGTGAGCCAAATGGAACAACCAAGTACTTATGAAGGGTTGTCCTTCGATGAGCGACTACAACTGCTAGCAGACAGTGAAGCCCAAGACCGAGAGAGCCGAAAACAACAACGCTTACTTAAAGCGGCAAAACTTAAATTAGCCGCTAACGCCAGAGACATAGATTATCATCACCCGCGAGGTCTCAATCAATCGATGATGGCATCGCTACTGCAATGTGATTGGCTGAATAAATCACAAAACTTACTGATCACAGGCCCTTGCGGTAGCGGTAAAACCTATATCACTTGTGCGCTTGCGCATACAGGATGCATGAAAGGCTACAGCGTTAAATATTACCGACTCTCAAGGTTGATGCTTGCGCTGACACAAGCCAAAGCAGATGGCACTTACAGTCGAATGTTACAGTCACTCGCTAAGATCGACTTACTCGTTTTAGATGATTGGGGGCTTGAGCCACTTAAAGCGGCACAACGAAATGACTTAATGGAGATCATGGATGATAGGCACGGCAGTTCATCAACCGCCATCATCAGTCAATTACCCACCGAAGAATGGCATCAATCCATCGGCGATAATACCTTAGCCGATGCCATTTTAGATCGACTAATGCACAATGCTCATCGGATAAAATTAAAGGGGGAGTCTATGAGAAAAATTCAATCTAAAATTGACCATCGTGAACACTTAGGTTAAAAATGTCATGAACCCAATGCGTGGAATTTAAGTGTTCACGATAAAACCGGAATCGGTGTTCACCATCACCGGAATACGCA
>NZ_AUTH01000057.1:0-9505 GCF_000497975.1 Pseudoalteromonas sp. TB41
CGGAGTTTTTCAAGTTAGTTGTCGCATCAAATTAAATTTTATGCCGCCCGCATTGCTTCTTTTTTCTCTGGATTTAAATTTACTTCATTGGTCATTGTCCAATCTCTAGATTTTCCTGACCAACGAATTGGATTCTGCAATTTCGCTATTTCATTTACTCGGTGACGGTTCGCTAGTATCGCTTTATCTAATCCTAAATGACGCTGGTTTGGCGTGACAAATTTAATACCGCTGTGCAAGTGCTCATCGTTGTACCAATCAACAAATCCGTTAACCCACTTCCTTGCACTACCGATGCTTTCAAAGGCTTTTTCAGGGTATTCTGGGCGATACTTTAACGTCTTAAATAGCGATTCAGAATAAGGATTATCATTACTCACTGACGGTCGGCTAAATGAAGGCACAATACCTAACTCCTGCAATGTTGCCAATAACGTTGCCCCTTTCATTGGACTGCCATTATCCGAGTGCAACGTGACTTGATCTGGCTTTACCTGCTCTCGCCTGCAAATATCTACCATTAAATCAGCCGCCAGTGTGCTTAGCTGTGTGTCATGAACCTGCCAACCAACTATTTTTCGACTATAAATATCCATCACTAAATATAAGTATAAAAACTGACCTTTAACCGCTGTTGGCAAATATGTGATATCCCATGTATAAATTTCGTTTACACGTGTTGCCTTGAGCGCTTTTGGTTTTTTTATCTTTTTATTTGGTTTAACTTTTTCTCTGTGTGTTAATAATTTATGTGATTTCATAACACGATAAAACGAGCTTTCTGATGCTATCCACACACCTTTATCTAATAGTTTAGGGACTATCTTGCTGGGTGGTAAATGTCCGTATTCTATTGAATTTACTGTCTTAATAATACGCTGTTGCTCTAATTCAGTTAGCCTGTTAGGTGGTCGCTTTATCGTACTCGTTCGCTTATCTGTCATATCATCAGCTTCAATCCAGCGTTGAATTGTTCTTGCCGTTAGACCAAGTAACTCACATGCTTTTGCTTGCCTTGCCCCTGATTTCTGCGCGTCGGTAATGAGCTTTATCAGTTCATGACGTTCAGTTGAGCTGGTTAATCGTCCTCGTTGAAACCCCAAAGCGCATCCGCTTTTTTTTTGAGTACAAGTAGAGCGGCAGTTTCAGCTAAGGCCTTATCTTTGCGATTCAGTTCTTTTTGCAGTTGCTTTATTTCTTGCTTAAGCTGTTTACTGTCTGACTTTACTGTTTTATTTGAAGGTGGTGTTACTAAATCTTGCTTCCACTGTTTAATATGATGCGGGTAAAGCCCCTTAGCACGGCAATATTCATTAAGAGCTGCTTCATCTAAACTCGCACATTCAATAATGGCATTAAGCCTTTCTTCTAAGCTCCAGTCATGAGGGCGTTTTTCTGTTGTCATGTGACTACCATTATTTTTAGTTTCAAGTTCATGTTTTTTAGCAAGCGTAATCCATCGTTGCAAGGTTGAATAACCGATGCCTAAATCAA
The DNA here is from genome assembly GCF_000497975.1 of Pseudoalteromonas sp. TB41. NCBI lineage: Bacteria > Pseudomonadati > Pseudomonadota > Gammaproteobacteria > Alteromonadales > Pseudoalteromonadaceae > Pseudoalteromonas > Pseudoalteromonas sp. TB41. The sequence goes on from NZ_AUTH01000057.1 coordinate 1,495, forward strand.
ACGCAATATCTTCTAGGCGAACATCATCACATTGAGATAATGCTTTTTCAACAGCTTGAACTTTAAATTCTTGTGTAAATCGACGTCTCATTTTATTGCCTCTATTAAAAGTTAGAGGCGACAACTATCCTGACACAGGGGGGTATGTAAGGTGACGATTTATAGTAAACAAAGAGCCAGCCTGATACGGCTAATGTTACGCCTAAACCGTATTCGTTAAGAATCGGAATATACATTATCAATGTAAACACGACTGCCAAATAGAATAAAAATATAGCCCAAAATAATTTTGAGCTGATAAGTTTCAATCTTGTCTGACAATTGGCACATTTAAAATAAAACGGGAATGCAGATAAAGAAAAGCTGAAAACATCTAATTTATGTTCACAGCGAGGGCATAGGCTCATAAATTTCCTTGTACTTTTAACGCTTGCCTAACCGTCGTGAAATAGCAGGCTAAAATTAGCGACGAAGGAGCGCAAGCCAGCTGTTTTGCGTCCTTTGGTTTATAGGCACTTGTTAAGTGCTTTGCTTGGCGTAGAGTTCTTTTGCTTTTGGTAGCCGCTTTACAATGGCTTTAAATCTTGGGCCTTTTCTTACATCAGCAATACCTTTAGTGCCGTTTTTAGAATAAAAGGATTCGATCTTCTCAATATACTGTTCGCAGTAAAATATTTCTTGAGCGTAGTCTTTGCTTTTTCTAGAAAGAATAGCAACTCGTTCAAAATAATAAGGCGCAGGAACCAATCCTGCTTTATTCATTGTTTTAAGCTCGGCATCACAGCAACGTTTCATGGTATCGAGATCATCTTTATTTTCTTCAACCAACTCCCATGTTTGCTTACCGTCGACCAAGTTAGCCCCTTCTGTTACTTCAGAGATTAGCTCGCCACTGGTTTTTGTAGAGCCATCTTTTTTCTTTAAAGATGGCTGTTTTTTCTTAAATAAATAACTCAAGGGGCTCACGCATACTCCTTTAGCACTTAATACTTTAATAGTGCGCTCATCTCGCATATTTATACCAGCGCTGCGCTCATTTTTCTTTTATACATAGTTTTAACAAATTATCTAACATATTACTATCACTAAGTTTTTATTGTTATTAAGTAATAAAGAACAGATTAATATGCGCGCTTGGCTCATTTTCTTGAATATATGAGCGACAGTAGTTTGAACACTTAGCTAGATACAGCGATAAATCTATTTCTTTCAATATTCTTTAGTATATTTCATGTGCACTTTGTAACCATTAAATGCTACGTTAGATGTAACTATATTGAAGGAATAAATTATGAAACTTGAGTCTTTAGCGTTGCACCATGGTTATGAATCTGAAGCCACCACTAAGTCGGCGGCGGTGCCGATTTATAATACCTCTTCGTACACCTTTGATAATACGCAGCATGGCGCTGATTTATTTGATTTAAAAGTGCCTGGTAATATTTATACCCGCATAATGAACCCAACCAATGCGGTGCTTGAGCAGCGTATTGCCGCGATGGAAGGCGGTATTGGTGCGCTGGCTGTGGCCTCGGGTATGGCGGCGATTACCTATGCGATTCAATGTTTATGTGAGGTGGGCACTAATATTGTAAGCACCAGCCAAGTGTATGGTGGTACTTATAACTTATTTGTCCACAGCTTGCCGCGCCAAGGTATAGAGGCGCGAATGATTAAAGCCGATGATTTTGACGGTTTTGAAAACGCCATTGATGAAAACACTCGTGCAGTTTTTTGCGAATCAATTGGTAACCCTGCTGGGAATATAGTTGATATCGCTCGCCTTGCGAAAATTGCCCACAGCAAAGGGGTGCCTTTAATTGTAGATAACACCGTGGCTACGCCGTATCTGTGTCGTCCATTTGAGTTAGGTGCCGATATTGTGGTGCATTCACTCACTAAATACATTAACGGCCATGGAACCGCGATTGGCGGCATGATTATTGATTCGGGCAAGTTTGACTGGAAAGCCAATGCAACCCGTTTTGCGATGATGAATGAGCCTGATCCGTCGTACCATAATGTAGTGTATACCGATGCGTTTGCTGAAGCGGCATTTATTGGGCGTTGCCGCGTTGTACCACTTAGAAATACCGGTGCGGCGCTTGCGCCTAAAAACGCATCAGACATTTTAATTGGCCTTGAAACATTAGGGCTTAGAATGGATCGCCACTGCGAAAACGCGCAAAAAATTGCTGAATACCTAGAGAGCCACCCTAAGGTGCTGTGGGTTAATTACGCGGGATTAAAATCAAGCCCGTATAACGAAATAAGCCAAAAAATTACCAATGGTAAAGCGTCAGGTATTTTAAGTTTTGGTATTGCCGGTGGCCTTGAAGCCGGTACGCGGTTTATTGATGCTCTAAACATGATTTTACGCTTGGTAAATATTGGCGATGCTAAATCGCTGGCTTGCCACCCAGCATCTACCACGCATCGACAATTAAATGATGAAGAGCTGGCCAATGCTGGCGTTAGCCGCGATTTAATTCGTTTATCGGTGGGTATTGAAAACATTGACGATATTATTGCCGATGTAAGCCAAGCGCTCGATAAGGCCTAAATCGTACAGTAAATACCTCAAACTTTTTTGAGGTATTTATTTTCGCAATTAAAAAGGAGTGCCGATACATGAAATTTTTAATTTTTCTCGGTTCGGTTAGAAAAAGTACCCCACCTAAGCCTGCGCGTTTAGGGGAAAGGGTATCGAAAGCATGTGAGCGTTGTTTGCTTGAGCATTACTCTGAGCATGAAATAGAGCTTATTGATCCGCTCGATTATGATTTAGACCCTGTGTTTAAACCGCACTTGGCCTATACGCAGGCTGAGGTACCTAAACAACTTGATGATTTAGCAGCAAAAATTAAAGCCAGCGATGGCTTTGTTATGGTGAGCCCTGAATATAATCATTCGATGAGTCCGGCACTTGCTAATTTGCTAAACCATTTTGGTAGTTCTTTATTTGGCTATAAACCCAGCGCAATTGTGACCTATTCTGCAGGGCAGTGGGGCGGCGTGCGCGCTGCTGTTGGTATGCGCAGCTTTTTAAGTGAACTGGGCTGTTTGCCGGTATCAGCAATGATCCATGTTCCAAAAGCACAGGATGTGTTTATTGAAAGTGGTGACGCAAATAATGCGGCAGAGCAAACATCATGGGATAGCTATTTTTCGCGCACCTTTAATCAATTAATTTGGTGGGCAGAAGGTGCTAGCAAACAACGTGAAGCGTTAGACCCTAAGCGATTAAGTAAAGACTTTAAACGTGACCCATCACAACGTAATGCGCCTTAATGGTTATAAATTTAAGCTAGTCTTTTTTGGCATCTTCACGAGGGGAGGCCAATATAGCTTGCTTTTGCTCATCGGTTAAAATAATCCAGTCGAATATTTCGTCACTTGTGCGCCCGCACCCAGTACAGTAGCCATTCATTCTATAACATTCACCGATACAGTCTGTTTTTAAATGAGTGGATTGTTTACTGGGTGTTAGGCGCATACATTCTCTCGTAATTATTTAGTGGCGACGGGCTTTCCTACTTCTAACGAGGTAGACCAGGTTTTAATTTTTGATAACGTTTTGCTGGTATAAACAGAAATAACCGGCGACTTATCATCAAGTACAAAGGTAGTACGCAGCGACGTTTCTGACTCTTTTTGTGTTTCTAACCAGTTGTTTTTTTTAGTTAAACATTGGCGAGTGAGTTCAACTGCTTGTTGATGCATAGCTACCGCCTGCTGTTGATCTTTGTAGCTTTCTTGGCATTGATAGGTCACGGTTTGATTGTTAAAGCTGGTTACTTGGCAGTTATTGCCAAATACGTTGTACTTTGCGCTCCACACATCTAAATAAGGTGTTTTTACTTTGGTGTCTTTTAACGCTGCAAAGCGATTGTCATAGGCGGCAATCAGCCCATCCATTTTTTCGCAGGGGGTTAGGTTATCTAGTTTAGCTTTTTGCTCAGTGGTTAAACTGCTACAGCCAGATAAAATTAGGCCAGTTAATACCAGCGATATATAGGTTTTCATAATGCGCTATCCTTTTGTAATAGCTATTCCTTGAACATTAGGGTCTATTGACCTTTCAAGGTTGAATTTGCAGCAGTCTGTTTGGTATTTAGGCAAGGCAGAGCCTATGTAGTGTGGTTATTCCCCATAAATAGGTGATAACGCAGCATCAATGCCAAACAGGCGCTGCCCTTCGGGTTCTGCCTAGGGGCGATTTACTCTTTGTTGCTCGGTTTTGACTTAGCCCACTAGGTTGCAAACCGAGCGCCGCGATTAAACCGCCCCTAGTTTGAACAAATTTTAATCCGCAAAGGTCAACAGACCCTAGTTAAAGAATACCTAAGGGAGGGAGTAAATGCTATTCGCAAGGTGTAATTTAAAGTGAATTTATGGTTTTAACATACTGAGTGCGCCACAAAATGGCGCACTCAGTAACAGGCTGTTTTACTTATGACGCCCTTGTAGGCAAGCAACTGCATCGGTGAGCTCTAAGCCTTGACGCTGTAGTAACACAATTAAGTGATACAACAAGTCAGCCGATTCGTTAGTAAGCTCATTGTTGTCGTGTTTCATTGCCGCAAGCGCCACTTCAACGCCTTCTTCACCTACTTTTTGGCAGCTGCGGCTTAAGTCTTCAGCAAATAAAGATGCGGTGTAGCTTTTAGCTGGATCGTCGTTTTTACGTGCAACAATCACATCTTCAAGTTGCGCTAAAAAGCTTAAGCTTGGTTTTGCAGCATCGTCAAAACAGCTTTGCGTGCCTAAATGGCACGTTGGCCCTTCTGGATTTGCCAATACTAAAATTGAATCGTAGTCGCAATCTGTATGCACAGAGACCACGTTTAAGTAGTTTTCTGATGACTCGCCTTTGGTCCATAAACGCGATTTAGAACGCGAATAAAAAGTCACCTTATTACTTTCAAGCGTGACAGCAAGTGCTTCGCTATTCATAAACCCTTGCATTAAAATAACGCCAGAGCGTGCATCTTGAACAATGGCAGGGATCATCTCGCTTTTTGCGAAATCAACTTGAGTTAGGTTTTCTTGCGTTACTAGCATAATCTGGCTGCCACTTGGTTATCTATTAAAAATTGTTTTAGTTCGCCAATGTTAATCACGTTTTTATGAAAAACGCTGGCTGCGAGTGCACCATCTACTTTGCTTTGTTTAAATACATCAACAAAATCTTGCATTGTGCCTGCGCCCCCTGAGGCGATTAAAGGAATGTCGCATAGCTCGCGTATTTTGCTTAGTTGCTCGTTGTCGTAACCATTACGAACGCCATCTTGGTTCATACAGTTTAAAACAATTTCGCCAGCGCCTAAGTCTTGTACCCGCTGAACCCACTCTTGGGTTTTATAACGAGTACGGCTTGAGGCATTAGGATCGCCTGTAAGCTGATACACTAAGTATTCACCGGTTGTTTCATCGTAAAAGCTATCAATACCGACAACCACACACTGCTTGCCAAACTCATCGTGTAACTCTTTTATAAGCTCAGGACGAGCAATGGCAGGGCTATTAATGCTGATTTTGTCAGCGCCGCGTTCAAGTACGCGCGCTGCATCGGCTACCGATTTAATGCCACCCGCTACACAAAATGGAATATCGATATGGCGGGCAATATTTTCTACCCAATTTACATCGAGTAATCGTTTTTCAACGCTTGCACTGATCTCGTAAAATACCAGTTCGTCGGCACCGGCTTCACTGTAGGCTTTAGCAAGTGATAAAACATCGCCGACTACCTCATGGCCCTTAAATTTAACGCCTTTAACGACTTGGCCGTCTTTTACGTCTAAACAAGGAATTATGCGTTTTGATAACATGCGCTTACCTCGTTTTTAAAATTCTGGATTGTAATATGGTTATTATTACGTTTGTTATTGGTATAACTCATTAGAAAACACATAGACTGCACTTGATATGTTATATTTTTAATAAAAATGAATAGTTAATTTAATGAATGAATCTAAATGCATTACTATGCAATGAATTCTTGGCTCCACTATATAATAAAACTTGCGCTATGTTAATGGTAAAAGCTAGAACTAAAAGTGATAATTCATTCCGGAAAAACGCGCAATCTTGAAACCGTATACTAAATTCATAAAATACTAAAAATTAGCGTGTTTCTTTAGAAAACCGATAGCAGTTTCGACCGGAATTTTTAGCCTCGTAAAGTGCTTGGTCTGCGTGTGTTTTTACTTCTAAGCTAGTATGAGCTTGTCCGTTTGTGATGGTAATTCCTATACTTATTCCGAGCGTGCGTTTTTGGTCAAATAAAATAAATGGTTTGCTAATATTTGTAATGATTCTTTGTGCTATCTCAGAGATCACGTCTTTATCATTTAACTGTGGCAAAATTGCTGCAAATTCATCTCCACCTATTCGAGCAATAATATCGTGCTTACGTAAACAGCTTTTTATGCGCGTTGCAACTTCTTTAAGTGCTTCATCGCCTGCACCATGGCCTAACTCATCATTTATTGGCTTGAAGTAATCTAAATCTAAATACATGAGGACTAATGGTGACTCATTGAACTGGGCTTTATTTAGTTCTTTATCAAGCTTATCTAAAAATATCCTACGGTTATAAAGTCCTGTTAAGCTATCTACAAACGCATAACTTTCTACTTTGGCCTCGTATTCTCGTCTGGCGATAGTGTGATTAGCAAAGGTGTAAATAACAAATATTGAATCGCCCCGTGTTTGCCAGAGACTCAATAACTTGAGAAACTGGAACTATGAAAAAATCAAATCGCTATACATCAGAATTTCGTGAACGTGCAATTAGGCTTGTTACCACACAACAGCATGAATACCCTTCTCTTTGGGCTGCGCTAGTATCGATTTCAGATAAACTGGGATGTACCCCAGAAACACTTAGAGCATGGGTCAAGAAATCTCAAGCTCAACCGTCTAAACCCTCTTCTAATACGCAATCAACTGAAGAACGCCTTGCCGTCTTAGAGCGCGAGAATAAAGAGCTCAAGCGAACGAATGATATCCTGAGGCAAGCTGCCGCTTTTTTCGCCCAAGCGGAGCTCGACCGCAAACAGAAGTAATAGTGGATTTTATTGATGCTTGCAGAGAGCATTACGGTGTCGAGTCAATTTGCAAGGAATTGCCGATTGCACCATCAACGTATTATTCTCATAAACAGATACAAAGAGAGCCTGAGCGACTGTCTAACCGCAAAAAGCGTGATGCTGAGCTGATAATACTCATTCGCGAAGTGTGGGAGGATAATATGTCAGTTTATGGTGCAAGAAAAATATGGAAGCAGCTACAGCTTGACGACCATCAAGTCGCCCGCTGTACAGTCGAACGATTGATGCGAGTTATGGGAATTCAAGGTGTTCGTCGGGGTAAAGCACATAAGACAACGATACCTGACGAGCAACAAGATAAGCCACTTGATTTAGTTAATCGTCAATTTACTGCTGAGCAGCCAAATCAACTTTGGGTAGCTGACATCACCTATGTTGCCACATGGAGTGGGTTTGTTTATGTCGCTTTCGTGATAGATGTTTTTTCACGATACATTGTAGGTTGGCGTGTATCAACGACAATGCACACAGAGCTTATTCTTGATGCGTTAGAGCAAGCTATTTGGCATCGTGGCAACCCCGAAGGGTTAATTCACCACAGCGACAGAGGCAGCCAATATTTGTCTATACGATACACTGAGCGACTTGCTGAAGCTGGAATTCAAGCGTCTGTAGGCAGTGTGGGTGACTCTTATGACAATGCATTGGCTGAAACAATAAATGGATTATTTAAAACAGAGATTATTCGCAGAAATGGCCCGTGGAAGAATGTTGATGCTGTTGAATACGCAACGTTAGAGTGGGTCAATTGGTTTAATAATCAACGCTTATTATCTTCAATTGGGTATATTTCACCAGCTCAATATGAAACAGACTACTATGATAATTTAAACGAGTCAGGTAAAGTGGCCTGACTTAAACAAACTGGTCTCCGATGAACTCGGGGCGATTCA
>NZ_AUTH01000058.1:0-2500 GCF_000497975.1 Pseudoalteromonas sp. TB41
CTAGCCTACACACTTTCACATGGACTACCATCGCCATGCTTGCTTAGCCTGCTCCGTCCCCCCATCGCAATTATACCAAGTACGGAAATATTAATCCGTTTCCCATCGACTACGCCTTTCGGCCTCGCCTTAGGGGTCGACTTACCCTACCCTGATTAACATGGGATAGGAACCCTTGGTCTTCCGGCGTGCGGGTTTTTCACCCGCATTATCGTTACTCATGTCAGCATTCGCACTTCTGATACGTCCAGCATACCTCCCGGTACACCTTCAACCGCTTACAGAACGCTCCCCTACCACTCAAAATAAATTTTGAATCCGCAGCTTCGGTGCATAGTTTAGCCCCGTTACATCTTCCGCGCAGACCGACTCGACCAGTGAGCTATTACGCTTTCTTTAAAGGATGGCTGCTTCTAAGCCAACCTCCTGGCTGTCTGGGCCTTTCCACATCGTTTCCCACTTAACTATGACTTTGGGACCTTAGCTGGCGGTCTGGGTTGTTTCCCTCTTCACGACGGACGTTAGCACCCGCCGTGTGTCTCCCGGATATTACTTTACGGTATTCGGAGTTTGCAAAGGGTTGGTAAGTCGGGATGACCCCCTAGCCTTAACAGTGCTCTACCCCCGTAAGTATTCGTCCGAGGCTCTACCTAAATAGATTTCGGGGAGAACCAGCTATCTCCCGGTTTGATTAGCCTTTCACTCCTAACCACAGGTCATCCCCTAACTTTTCAACGTTAGTGGGTTCGGTCCTCCAGTTGATGTTACTCAACCTTCAACCTGCCCATGGCTAGATCACCGGGTTTCGGGTCTATACCTTGCAACTATTCGCCCAGTTAAGACTCGGTTTCCCTACGGCTACCCTAATCGGTTAACCTCGCTACAAAATATAAGTCGCTGACCCATTATACAAAAGGTACGCAGTCACCCAACAAGTGGGCTCCTACTGCTTGTACGTACACGGTTTCAGGTTCTATTTCACTCCCCTCACAGGGGTTCTTTTCGCCTTTCCCTCACGGTACTGGTTCACTATCGGTCAGTTGGGAGTATTTAGCCTTAGATGATGGTCCACCTATATTCAGTCAAAGTTTCACGTGCTCCGACCTACTCGATTTCACTTAAAATGCGTTTTCATGTACGGGACTATCACCCTGTATCGTGGCACTTTCCAGAGCCTTCCATTAACACATAATAAGCTTAAGGGCTGTTCCGATTTCGCTCGCCGCTACTATCGGAATCTCGGTTGATTTCTTTTCCTACGGGTACTTAGATGTTTCAGTTCTCCGCGTTCGCCTCGTTAACCTATGTATTCAGTTAACGATACCTGCAAGCAGGTGGGTTTCCCCATTCGGAAATCCTAGTCTCAAGTGCTTTTTACTAGCTTGACTAGGCTTATCGCAAGTTAATACGTCCTTCATCGCCTCCAACTGCCAAGGCATCCACCGTGTACGCTTAGTCACTTAACCATACAACCCAAACGGGTCTTTGTTTTGTGACAGTTTAACTTCGCCAGAAGTTAATATTGAATACTAAAGTAGATACCAATCAACAAACGTTAAACGTTTATTAAATGGCACTGAATGATACTGCTATCATTCTTTTTTACTTTTGAAAACTCTGTACAAATAACAATGTTATTCATACGAATTTTATTATCAGCTTTTCCAAATTTTTAAAGAGCAGAGAATCAAAAACTTCTCAAAATTAAACACACTCTATTCTCAGGTGATTGTGCTACCCGATAAAAGAATATTTATTTTTAAGAAGTAAAGTGGTGGAGCTAAGCAGGATCGAACTGCTGACCTCCTGCGTGCAAGGCAGGCGCTCTCCCAGCTGAGCTATAGCCCCACATATGCTGGTCTTACTGTTTGTATACCGACTTCTTTTTAAGACAAGGCGTAAGTTGAGGCCGTTTAGTTTACTAAACAACGAAGCTTACAACGAAGCATTAAGAAGAAGTGGTGGGTCTGAGTAGATTTGAACTACCGACCTCACCCTTATCAGGGGTGCGCTCTAACCAGCTGAGCTACAGACCCAAACAATAAGTGTTGTTCTCTTTACAATTAACAATCATCTGTGTGGACACTACGAACAAATAAGTTCTAAATCGTATAAGGAGGTGATCCAGCCCCAGGTTCCCCTAGGGCTACCTTGTTACGACTTCACCCCAGTCATGAATCACTCCGTGGTAAACGTCCTCCCGAGGGTTAGACTATCTACTTCTGGAGCAACCCACTCCCATGGTGTGACGGGCGGTGTGTACAAGGCCCGGGAACGTATTCACCGCGTCATTCTGATACGCGATTACTAGCGATTCCGACTTCATGGAGTCGAGTTGCAGACTCCAATCCGGACTACGACGCACTTTAAGTGATTCGCTTACTCTCGCGAGTTCGCAGCACTCTGTATGCGCCATTGTAGCACGTGTGTAGCCCTACACGTAAGGGCCATGATGACTTGACGTCGTCCCCACCTTCCTCCGGTTTATCACCGGCAGTCT
>NZ_AUTH01000059.1:0-11493 GCF_000497975.1 Pseudoalteromonas sp. TB41
ACCTAAAACTTCAACTCTTGATAGAGCAAATTATAATAGGCAGTTACACAACACTAATTAAACCCTCGGAGCCTTTACCCTATGCGCGGCATAAAACCCCGCCTACAAAATAGTGTGCGCCACCCCATCAGCCTTAGTTTACCTCGCACACGTTTTAGTGTCGCTGCAAACAAACTATGGTTGCAGCGACATTTAGGCTCGAAGCCCGTCGCTCGTAGCCCGTTAACCTAAACCATCGCGGCTTTTACATATACATCAAAGCGGTTCTTTTTAGTTTTGATTTGCATGCTTGGAGTTTTATCATTTAAAAATGGTGCGTAATCGGGGCGTTTAACCACCACACGTTTGCTGGCAAGGGGGTAGGCAAACTCGAGTAAATCATCGGCGTCGGTATCGCCACCTACTAATTCTTGGAATACCCGCATTTCTTTTTTAACCAATGCTGATTTTTCACGGTGCGGAAACATAGGATCAAGGTAAACCACATCAGGCATGCTGTTACATTGGGCAAGTAAGGTATGGCTTGAGCCAAATATTAAGCTCATATTTTGCTGCATCCATGGGCCAATTTCACTATCGTTATAAGCACGTTGTAAGCCATCATATAACAGTGCAGCAACCACGGGGTGGCGCTCATGTAAAATTACTTTACAGCCTAGTGAGGCTAACACAAAACCGTCGCGTCCAAGCCCTGCGGTTGCATCGAGTACCACTGGCGTTGCGCCCTTATTAAGACCAACGGCTTTAGCAATTGATTGCCCTTTACCACCACCAAATTTACGCCTATGTGCAACAGCACCAGTTACAAAGTCTACGTTAATTGCACCTAGTTTAGGCTCATCAGTTTTATATAGGCTTAGCCCTTTATCATCGTAATGCAAACTAAAGCCACTACTTTGCTCCGCCCATTGAGCAAGCCCAAAGCGTGTTTCTAACTCATTCAAATATGGCCGACACTCTTTAAACGCACACTGTATAACCACTTCACACTCCGATGATAAATTTCACCGCTATTATACCCAAACAGTAGCAATATACGAAGTTCGCAAGGTGTATAGTTTAAAACAACTCAATATCGTTATTTTCACTCTCAGATTCTGGCTGCGCTTGTTGTTTACTTAGTTGTGTTTGAGTAATTAAGTCATCACGCTGTTGAGTAGTTGTTTTTAGTTGGTGCTTAATAAAGGCTAAATCATTAGTGGTTGCAACCAGCTGCTGTGATGTATGGCTAAGCTCAGTTATTTGCTCATTGAGCTGCGAAGCTGGTAAGTCATTTTGTGTTTGCATTAACGATTGGAGTTGCTCGAGCTGCTCTGTAAGCTGGCTAATCGCATTGCTTTGCATCGCATTTTGATTTTTTAGCTGTGCGACAATGTCTGTAAATGCGGTTGTTAATTCATTGTCGTGCATCAGTCGATATTGGTGCTGCTGTATAGTAACTACTTTTTCGTTAGTTACTTCTAAAATATGCGGAAATAAATCTTTATAGCGACCATACAGTGATGGCGTATCCATTGGCATATTTTTAATTAACAGTGAAATATTAGGGTAATTAATAATAGTACTATGACCAATATCAACAAAGCGCTCTGCATTTTTATGCTGCATGAGTAGCTCTTGCTCTAATGGGCATACGCCCGTCTCTTGGCTATAAAACACTCCCTGGTTATTTTGCCAAAAAACAACCACGACATTGAGGTGTAATGGCGTAAAAAAGCCTAAAAAGTATTCACTTAATAGTTCTAAGTTATCAGCATGGTAGCTTTGACAAACAAAGCGCATAATGCGTCCCATGTCACCGGTTTCAATCATCGCCATTTCAGCTGTTTTATTGGCCTTTGCTATATCATACTGCAGTGCTGCGCATTGCTTGCGGTACTGGTAAAGAATTTTAATGCGTGCCATCAGCTCCTGTGCGTTAAAAGGCTTTAAAATGTAGTCAGCCCCGCCAACACTAAACCCTTTAATACGTTCAGCCTGCCCCACTTTGGATGATAAAAACATTACCGGAATATCTGTTGTGGCTTTATTTTGTTTAATACTTTGGCAGACCTCATAACCAGACATACCCGGCATTTCAACATCAAGCAAAATAATATCAGGGTTATACTTGTTTGCTTGTCTTATGCCATCTTCACCATTTTTGGCATGGATCACTTTACAAAACCCAGCTAAAGACTCTTCAATAATATGGTGCATTAATTTATCGTCATCAATTGCCAGTATTAACTTTGCCATGCGTTAGTCCCTTTTAGTACTTTGTTCAAAGCATAGTACGCTATGTTGAAACTACTAAAATTTATTCAAAATATTCTTTAACAACACTGTGCTTTAGGTAATAAAAAAGCGCCACTGGGGCGCTTTTGTAATTATATTTTAATCCGCAAAGGTCAACAGACCCTAAGCGGCAATGCCACTGTGGCGTAGTAGTGCGTCTACACTTGGCTCACGACCACGGAAGTTTTTAAACAGTGCCATTGGCTCTTCGCTGCCGCCTTTTTCAAGAATGTGCTGCATAAACGCTTGGCCAGTTTGTGGATTAAAAATTCCTTCCTCTTCAAATTTAGAATAGGCGTCTGCCGAAAGTACTTCAGCCCATTTGTACGAGTAATAACCTGCACTATAACCGCCCGCAAAAATATGACTAAAGCCATGCTGAAAACGATTAAACGCTGGCGGCTTAATGACTGAAGTACGACTGCGTACATCATCAAGCACAGCTTGAATGTTACATGGTTTGTCTGCCACGTAATCGTGGTGGATTTTAAAATCAAATAACGAGAACTCAAGTTGTCTTAACATTTGCATACCTGAGTTATAATTTTTAGCCGCAAGTAGTTTATCAAGCAACTCTTTAGGTAGTGGCTCACCGGTTTCGAAGTGACCTGAGATAAAGCTAAGCGCTTCTTCCTCGTAACACCAGTTTTCTAAAAACTGGCTTGGCAACTCAACAGCATCCCACGCTACCCCATTAATACCGGCAACGGGGGCTGCATCTACTTGGGTAAGCATATGATGAATACCGTGACCAAACTCATGAAACAGTGTGGTTACTTCATTATGGGTAAATAACGCCGGCTTATCGCCAATCGCTTTATTAAAATTACACACCAGGTAAGCAACTGGTGTTTGAAGTTCACCATTAGCGCGCACTTTACGACCCATACAGTCATCCATCCACGCACCACCACGCTTGTGATCACGCGCATACAAATCTAAGTAAAAACGACCACGTAAAGTGTTATTGCTATCGTAAATTTCAAAAAAGCGTACATCTTTATGGTAGCTATCAAAATCAGCGACTTCTTTTACAGTAATACCAAATAGGCGATTAACCGTTTCAAATAAGCCACTGAGTACTTTATTTGCTGGGAAGTACGGGCGAAGAACTTCATCTGAAATCGCGTACTTTTCTTGCTTTAGTTTTTCACTATAATAACCAAAATCCCACGCCTGCAGTTCACTAATACCATGCTTTTGCTCTGCATATTGTTGCAGCTCTTTAAGTTCTTGCTCTGCTTGTGGTTTAGACTTAGCGGCTAAGTCTTCTAAAAATGAGAATACCTGCGCGGGTGATTCTGCCATTTTTGTAGCCAACGATTTTTCAGCGTAGTTATTAAAGCCAAGTAATTGTGCTAACTCATGACGCAGTGCCAACTCTTCACTCATGATCGCAGAGTTATCAAACTCTCCCGCATTAGGGCCTTGATCGGATGCACGGGTAGAAAACGCGGTGTATGTTTCTTTGCGAAGTTCACGATTATCTGCATAGGTCATAATCGGCAAATATGAAGGGAAATCTAGGGTAAATACCCAGCCGTCTAAGTCTTTACTTTTTGCCGTATCGGCCGCTAATGCAAGCGCTGATTCTGGTAAACCAGCCAATTGGCTTTCATCGGTAATATGCTTATGCCATGCAAGCGTGGCATCCATCACATTATTACCAAATTTTGAGGCAAGCTCTGATAAACGCGCACTAATTTCACCGTAGCGTTTTTGTTGCTCAGGATTTAACGCAATACCTGAAAGCTTAAAGTCACGTAATGCGTTAGTAATGGTTTTTTGCTGGGCAGTAGTGAGTGTTTTAAATTCGTCACTGTTATAAAGTGCGTTGTAAGCCTCATACAAACCTTGGTGCTGACCAACAAAAGTAGAGTATTCAGAAATAAGCGGTAAACATTGCTCGTAGGCTTCGCGAAGTTCATCATTGTTCATTACTGAGTTCAAATGCGATACCGGTGAAAACAATCGCGATAGTTTATCGTCAGCTTCTTCAAGGGGTAATACTAAATCTTCCCATGTGTATGATTGCTTTGCTAATACATCATTAATTGCACTGCGACAGTGCTCAATACCTTTTTTTAGTGCCGGGACAACATGCTCTGGCTTTATTTTTGAAAAAGGCGGTAAACCTTCAAGCCCGATTAGGGGATTAGTATGTGCATTGGTCATAGTGATTCTCGGTTTATGCAAAATATAAAAATTTAAGTTGGGGCAAAATACGTAAATACAAGGGCAAACCTGCTTTACTAGTTAACGAGTGCGTATCTGTAAATGATCACCTAGCAGCTTGATCTGAAATAGCATATCTTTCGTTTGATGAAGGATGTTTGATAGATTTTAGCAGCCCCGAACAAGTGACTTGCTCATCGCATATGCTATCATCGGCACAGAAAAGTTAAATTAATATTTAGAGGATTAAACATGGCTCAGCATTTTGATTACATTGCAATTGGTGGCGGTAGTGGTGGTATTGCATCAGCTAACCGTGCAGCAATGCGTGGCGCAAAAGTAGCATTAATTGAAGCTAAACACATGGGTGGCACCTGCGTAAACGTAGGGTGTGTTCCTAAAAAAGTAATGTGGCATGGCGCTCAAGTTGCTGAAGCAATTAATCTTTATGCTCCTGATTACGGTTTTGATGTTGAAGTTAAAGGCTTTGACTGGTCAAAGCTAGTAGAAAGCCGTGAAGCCTATATTGGCCGCATTCACAAAGGCTATGATAATGGTTTAGCTAAAAATGGCGTAACTGTGATCAAAGGCTTTGCAAAATTTGTGGATAGTAAAACCGTTGAAGTAAATGGTGAGCATTACACTGCTGATCACATTTTAGTTGCTGTAGGCGGACGCCCTACTATTCCTAACATTCCAGGTGCTGAACACGGTATTGATTCAAACGGCTTTTTTGAGCTGAACGAACAACCTAAGCGTGTTGCCGTTGTTGGTGCCGGTTACATTGCCGTAGAAATTGCAGGTGTGCTACACAGCCTAGGGACACAAACCCATTTATTTGTTCGTAAGAGCAAGCCGCTGCGCACCTTTGACCCATACATTATCGACACACTGGTTGATATTATGGCAAAAGAAGGCCCTACTCTGCACACTGAGTGTTCGCCAAAAGAGGTGGTAAAAGAGGCTGATGGTAGCTTAACTATTCATTTTGAAAACGGTTACAGCGAAAATGTTGATCAGGTTATTTGGGCGATTGGTCGTACACCTACAACCGATAAAATTAACCTTGCTGCAGCAGGCGTAGAAGTAAACGAAAGCGGCTATGTAAAAGTAGATGAATACCAAAACACCACGGCTAAAAATGTATACGCTGTGGGTGATATTATCGAAAATGGTATTGAGCTTACACCAGTTGCTGTAAAAGCGGGTCGTACTCTATCGGAGCGTTTATTTAATAAAGAATTGCCGAACGATTTAAAAATGGACTACAGCCTAGTACCAACCGTGGTATTTAGCCATCCACCTATCGGCACCATTGGCTTAACTGAACAAGAGGCGATTTCTCAGTACGGCGAAGAAAATGTAAAAGTATATAAATCAAGCTTTGCGGCTATGTACACCGCAGTTACTCAGCATCGCCAAGCATGTAACATGATGCTTGTGTGTGCAGGCGATGATGAAAAAGTTGTGGGCTTACACGGTATCGGTTTCACCGTTGATGAAATGATTCAGGGCTTTGCTGTCGCCATGAAAATGGGCGCGACTAAAGCCGATTTTGATGCGGTTGTAGCACTTCACCCGACGGGTTCGGAAGAGTTTGTTACCATGAGATAAGCTCGAGGTTCGAGAAAATAAAAAAACCTTGCGGTTAACATCGCAAGGTTTTTTTATTTTAAATGACCAACTTTACGCGGGGTAAACCCGCTGCTAGGTAATTTCAACTCGTAGCCCGTAGCCCGTTGCTCGTAGCCCGTCGCCCGCTAACCTTCGTATTTTAAGCTAAATGCTCTCGGGCTAAATACTCTAACGATTGCATTTCTTGTAAGCGACTAATACAGCGTTTAAATTCAAAGTTTAAATTGCCTTGTGTATAGAGCTCGGTAATCGGTTTTTCTGCAGAGATAATTAAGGTAACGTTACGCTCATAAAACTCATCTACCAACGCAATAAAACGCCTTGCTGCATCATCATTATTTTGTCCAAGCTGTTTTACGTTTGATAAAATAACTGTGTTATATAATCGGCTTATTTCCATGTAATCCACTTGGCTACGTGCGGTTTCACACAGTTCGCTAAATTCAAACATAACGATGCAATCAGACACCTTGCGGGTTTTGATCATCCGCCCTTCTATTTCAATTGGGGTGTCTACTTTACCGGCCTCAGGGGAGAGCTTATCAAAGTATTCAAATAGGTTTTTATCAGCTTGCTCATCAAGCGGGCTGTGAAAAATTTCTGCTTGTTCCAGTGTACGTAACCGGTAATCAACACCGGAATCTACATTAACTATTTCAGTATGCTTATTCACTAAGGCAATAGCCGGTAAAAAACGAGCGCGTTGTAAGCCATTGCGGTATAAATCATCAGGTATAATATTAGAGGTTGCAACCAACACAATACCACGAGCAAATAGCGCTTCCATTAAACCACCGAGCAACATAGCGTCGGTAATGTCTTGAACAAAAAATTCATCAAAACAAATTATGTCTGTTTCTGCTTTGAAAATATCGGCTACTGTTTCTAAAGGGTTGGCAGTGTTATTTAACTTTTTAAGCTCGTCGTGTACTCGGTGCATAAAACGGTGAAAATGCACTCGCATTTTTCTATCGCTCGGTAAAGCTTCGTAAAAAGTATCAACAAGGTAAGTTTTACCACGGCCTACGCCACCCCAAAAGTATAAACCTTTAATGGGAGCTGGCTCTGCTTTATTAAAAAGCTTTGCAAAAAAGCCTTTAGATTGTGGTTTTGCTTGTGTTAAATCGTCGTATAAACGCTGTAAATGACGAACTGCATTTTCTTGTGCTGCGTCATGTACAAAGTCATCGCGTTGAAGGTCTTGCTGGTATGTTTGCCAAGGAGTCATATCTATTTACAGTTAAAACACAGTTTAATTTGTAAAGCATATTAACACGCATCAATACTCAGGGTATATTAGACTTAGTATGAATTATTATTGAACTAAATTTTTTTAGTTATTTTCGCATAGAGGTGAATTTATGGGTACATTTACATGGGTAGGTTTAGTGATAGTGGTTGCTATTGCTGCATTTTTCGTTGGTGCCTTTGTCACTAAAAAACAATTTAAACAAGATGAGTTAGAGCAACAAGCAGAGCAAGCTAAGCATTCGCTTGAGCAGTATCGTCAAGATGTTGCCGACCATTTAGCGAACACTGGTAAGTTAGTAAACAAAATGAAAGAAAACTACGACCAGTTATTAAGCCATGTTGAAGAAACCAATCAACTATTACTTGAAGACAGAAATAAAGCCCCTGCTGAACCGTTTTTTTCTAAAGAAACCACAGAGCAGTTACAAGCGTCATTAAAAGAGCGTAGTTCAGATCGCTCAAACGCCGATGCTCAACCAGCTGATTATGTGTCGGGTAAATCAGGATTATTTGCTGGTGATGTGAATACTTCTAAAGCATCTTGATGAACTTTTTTTTGGCCCCATAGTCTTTAGATATAACAGCTTTGTTGTTTTATCTTACTGATATACTTTTTTGAGGCTGCTTATTGCAGCCTTTTACTTTTTAAGTGGAGTAAACCCTGACTATGAAAATGAAATTATCACTTATCAGTGCTGCTATTTTATCTACTAGCTTATTACTAAGTCCAACCGCCTCGTTTGCTAAATTGCCGGTTGCCGTTAATGGTCAACAATTACCAACACTTGCCCCTATGCTTGAGCAAATTACCCCAGGTGTAGTGAGTATTCAGGTTTCAGGCTCTAAAGAGGTTCGCCGACGCGGTGACCCGCTCGATTTCTTTTTTGGCAACCCGCAGCCACGTAGCCAAAAGCGCCAGTTTAGTGGTTTAGGCTCAGGAGTTATTATTGATGCTGACAAAGGTTATGTCGTTACTAACAACCATGTAGTGCAAGACGCCGAAAAAATGGTGGTCACTCTTGAGGATGGCCGCGAATATGAAGCAACAAAAATTGGTAGCGATAAAGAGTCTGATATTGCGCTACTACAAATAGACGCAGATGAATTAACCGCAGTAAAGCTAGCTAACTCAGATGACTTACGTGTCGGTGATTTTGCCGTCGCAATTGGTAACCCTTTTGGTTTAAGCCACACGGTTACCTCAGGTATTGTTAGCGCATTAGGCCGCAGTGGCTTAAATATTGAGGGTTACGAAGATTTCATTCAAACCGATGCCGCGATAAACCAAGGTAACTCAGGTGGGGCTTTAGTTAATTTAAACGGTGAGCTGATTGGTATTAATACCGCTATTTTAGGTGCATCAGGCGGAAATGTGGGGATTGGCTTTGCTATTCCGTCAAATATGATGAAAAACCTAGTTGATCAAATTGTAGAGCATGGTGAAGTACGCCGTGGTTCGTTAGGTATTTCAGGCCGCCCTCTTGATGCAGGCCTTGCTAAAGCACAGCAGCTTGATGTTAAACAAGGGGCTTATGTTATGCAGGTAATGGATGACACCGCAGCCAGCAAAGCCGGTATTAAAGCAGGCGATGTGATTATTAGTATTAATGGTAGTGAAATTAGTGGCTTCCATGAACTACGCAGTAAAATTGCCACCTTAGGTGAGGGTCGTGAAGTACAGTTGGGGATTTACCGTGACGGTAAAGTTAAAAATGTGGAAGTAACCCTAGATGGTGCATCAGGCATTACCGCTGCGGGCGAAGAGTTACACCCAGCATTCCAAGGTGCAACGCTTGAAAACGTGAAGAAGAACAAAATGAAAGGGATTGAGGTGACCTCTGTAGACCCTCGTTCGCCATCAGCACGGGTTGGCCTTGAAGAAGGCGATGTTATTGTGCAAGTAAACCGTCAACGAGTAGAAAGCATTCGCGACATGAACAAAATTATCGAAGATATTCAAGGTAATATTGTGTTAGGTGTGAAACGCGGACGTGAATCTATTTTTGTATTAATTCAGTAATAATACAATAAAAGTAACAGCGGCACTTGCCGCTGTTATTTTTTTTGTGCCATCATAAAGGGATTGCTCACTAACAATAAGAATACCGTGCTAAAACTTCTAAAATTTGTACTTCCTCCTCTATTTGCCGGTTTAGGCATTGCTTTTTTAGTGGTTTTTTTTAGCCCTAACATGCGCACTGCATTGCTACCTAACGTGCCGCTACCCAGTGCAATGACTGCAAGTCATTTGAGCTTTTCTGACGCAGTTAAGCGCGCAGCGCCATCGGTTGTCACCATTTTTTCAGAAAGCATTTCTAAAGAGCCACGCTATAAACGCCAAAATACGGTGCAAGAGCTTGGTTCTGGAGTGATCATGTCACCTGACGGTTATATTTTGACTAATTACCATGTGATCAATAATGCCGATCAAATACTAGTTATTCTTACTGACGGCAGACGTTTTTTTGATGTGCAACTCATTGGCTTTGATACTATTACCGACTTAGCATTGTTAAAAATAAATGCCAATCACCTGCCTGTTATACCCGTTAACGATAACTACAGTTCGAGTGTAGGCGATTTAGTATTAGCCATCGGAAACCCACTTAACTTAGGGCAAACCATTACTCAGGGGATCATTAGCGCCACCGGTAAGCAAAAAATTACCGACAGTCCTTACAATAACTTACTGCAAATGGACGCTGCTATTAACGTAGGTAACTCTGGTGGTGCACTGGTAAATTCTAATGGCGATTTAGTAGGGATCACCTCTGCCCAGTTTAAAACCCGTGAAAACTTAAATATACAAGGGATCTTTTTTGCGGTGCCTTACACCTTGGCAAAAGAGGTAATGGGTAAGCTTATACGCCATGGTCGTGTTGTACGCGGCTATTTGGGCTTTGAAGGCACAGCGGTAGACAGTACAGGCAAAGAGGTCAATGATAGCTTAACGCCTGTTGCAGGCATGCGTATTACCAACCTAGACCCTTTAGGTCCTGCATGGCAGGCGGGTATAGAAGAGCAAGATATTGTGATTAAAATTGCTGGGCTTTCAGTGGCTAATCCACAAAATGTATTGAAAAAAATAGGCAGTACCGAACCGGGGAAAGAAATTGAATTTGAGCTTTACCGTAACGGTGAAATACAAAAAATAATGGTGAAAGTAGCAGAGCTCGAAACCAAGCTATAAAGCGCTTATTTATACTTTGGCATTAGACATAAAAAAACGCGATAGATCATCGCGTTTTTTATGGATTAGAATAATAATTGTATTAGGGGCTGTTGATCTTTGTAGTACATATATCAATCAGCCCACATTGGTAGCCACATCATAGTAAATGCTAAAGCGAGCATTGAATGATAATTTCGTTCAAGCTTTTCATACCGCGTGGCTATCCCTCTATATTGCTTAATACGGCCAAATGCATTCTCAACCAAGTGCCGATATTTATACATGCACCAGTCAATATCTTCATTGCCTACTAAACTGTTGCCCTTACGTGGAATAACGGGTGTAGCGTTATTATCACGAACAAACGCTCTCAGTTTTTCACTGTCGTAGCCTTTATCTGCGACAACCATATTACTTGTTGGGCAATTAGCTACGAGTGACTCTGCATGGACGATATCATGCGTATTTCCACAGGATAATTCATAATAAACAGGCAACCCTCCGCTATCGACTGCAAGATGAATTTTCGTAGAATTTCCACCTCGGCTCTTTCCAATTGATTCATTGTCAGCAGTTCTTGCACCGCAACTATGTTGATGAGCCCTGACAATACTGCCATCAATGAAGACCCAATCCATGTCCGCATCACGAGATAATGCGCGAAACAGTTCATTCAAAATCCCTTTTTTGGACCATAAATTAAACCGTCTGTAGATAGCACTCCAACGGCCAAAATCAGAAGGTAAATCTCGCCATGGAATACCTGTGCGCATCTTATACAGTATGCCTTCGAGCGTTTTTCTATGGTCGGGCTTATTATAAATTCGACCACTTAAGTACATTACTTTTGATAAGACATTCCATGTCCCGTCTGTTAGCATTAATCTTGGCATGTAGGTTCGGTGTAAAGTTTTCTGGCGAATTCAATTATACCTTATCTTCATGCTGTTTGTTTTTCATACCACAAAGATCAACACGCCCTA
>NZ_AUTH01000060.1:0-33968 GCF_000497975.1 Pseudoalteromonas sp. TB41
ACCGCTGACCGCTGACCGCTGACCGCTGACCGCTGACCGCTGACTGCTGACTGCTGACCGCTCAATCATAAGGATTCTCACCCATCGCAATAGCTACACAAAAAATCCGTAAATCCAGCTCTAGCTGATGGTACTGCGGCTCCATATGGCAGCATAATTTATAAAAGCCTTTGTTATGGTCTTTTTCTTTAAAATGCGCGAGTTCGTGCACCACTAATGCTTTTAATAATGGCTCGGGGCCGCGCAGTAAATCGCTGTTTATTGCTAAATCATGCTTGCGGGTTTTACCTTGCATACGGTACGTGTGGGTACCGAGCGCATTGGTAACCATATCACCTTGTTTTTTAAACGCAGCGCGGCCAAATGGCGGGGCGTTTTTTAAATATTGCTTTTTAAGCTCAGTGGCGTAGCTATACAGTAACTTATCACTGGTAATACGATGCGCCTGCGGGTACTTTTTAAGTAAATACTCACTTACCTTTCCTGCTTTTATTAGTCCTAATACTTGCTCAACGATATTGGCAGGGTAGCCGGTAAAGTAACGTGCGTATTCACTCATTATTGTCTCTGTATTTTGAATTTATTTTTAAAAAAGTGCTTGCTGGTGGGCTTCTTTTTCGCCACTAAATGGATTGAGTACGTTGTGATTATACCCCAAATCTTGGCAAAACTGGCGAGCCAGTAAGGGTGCTTCGCGGTTATCAGCGGTATGAAAAAACACATAGGGGCTTTTGCCCTCATCGAGCCACTGGGTTACTTTGCTAAGCCAAGGCTGATAAAAGGTCTTATAATCGTTTTCTAAATCAGCAATAACGAAGCGCGCCATAGGCTGCGAGCCCGTAGCAATAGCGTGCACTGGTAAGTGGGGCTTTTTTTGTTGGGCGTCTATTAGCGCTTCGGTGGTTGGCTTTACCGCAAAGAGCGCCCGAGTATCCATAGCAATTCGATTTATATTGTGTGCCATTAAAAGCTGATTAAGTGCGATTTCGGCCTCACCTTTTTTAAAAAAATCAGGGTGGCGTACCTCAACCCCATAGTTTAGCTCTTTAGGAAGTAAATCTATAAAAGCGGCAAGCTTAGCTAAATGTTGTGGCGCAAACGCTTTAGGTAATTGCAGCATTATTTGCCCTGTTTTTTCAAATAGAGGGCCGAATAAATTAAGCCAATTAGTTAGCTCATGTTGCACGTTAGTAAGTTGGAGTTCGTGACTAAAGCGCCGATGAAACTTAAAGGTAAATTTAAACTCATCAGGTACACTCGCAGCCCAGCGTAATACAGTGTCAGGCGAGGGGTCGGCGTAAAAGCTAGTATTACCCTCTACCGAATTAAAATACTGCGCATATTCGCTAAGCATATCGGCATTTTTACACTGGCGTGAAAATAAATTTCCTTTCCATGCGTTGCTCGACCACTGCGGGCATCCAATATAAAGCATACAAACAAAAGCCTTGTTATAAAGTGCTTGTAGTGTAACAAATAACAAAACGGTGCGCTGTAAATTCAACCCCGAAAGGTAAACACGCCCTAGCATCTTCAACCGACTTGGGTATAATGCAGGGCTTAATTTGATTATTTTGAATTGCTAGCGGTTTTATTTTCATTTTGGTGTTTATAAAAACTTTTAAAACAACGGTGTTTAACCGCTATATGCCTTTTATCTGACAGGAAAACTATGCGCTCTATATACTGCGGACAGCTAAATAAAACTCACGTAGATCAGGAAGTTGAACTATGTGGCTGGATCAACAAACGACGTGACCTTGGTGGACTTATCTTTGTCGATTTACGTGATAGAGAAGGTTTAGTACAAGTTGTATTCGATCCGGAAGTTGAAGGACTAATGGAAACAGCTAACAAACTTCGTCAAGAATTTTGTGTTCAGTTAAAAGGGATTGTACGCGCTCGCCCAGATAGCCAAGTAAATAAAGACATGGCAACCGGCGAAGTAGAAATTTTAGGCACGGGTTTAACGATTATTAACCGCTCTGAGCCTATGCCACTTGATTTTAACCAAGTGAACTCAGAAGAGCGTCGTTTAAAATACCGTTACTTAGATTTACGTCGTTTAGAAATGAGCGACCGCATTAAATTACGTGCTAAAGCAAGCAGCTTTGTACGTCGCTTTTTAGATGAAAATGGCTTTTTAGATATCGAAACGCCAGTGCTAACTAAAGCAACGCCTGAAGGTGCTCGCGATTACTTAGTACCGAGTCGTGTTCATAAAGGTAGCTTTTACGCATTACCACAGTCACCACAGTTGTTTAAGCAATTGTTGATGATGTCGGGTTTTGACCGTTACTACCAAATTGTTAAATGTTTCCGTGATGAAGACTTACGTGCTGACCGTCAACCTGAATTTACTCAAATAGATTTAGAAACCTCGTTCATGAGCTCTAATCAAGTACGTGGTATGACAGAGAAAATGATCCGTGAAATGTGGCAGTCATTACTAAATGTTGATTTAGGTGATTTCCCAATTATGCCTTACTCTGAGGCAATGAGCCTATATGGTTCTGATAAGCCAGACTTACGTAACCCAATGAAGCTTATTGATGTAGCCGATTTAGTAAAAGACGTAGAATTTAAAGTATTCTCAGGCCCAGCAAACGATGAAAAAGGCCGTGTTGCAGTACTAACGGTACCAGGTGGCGCATCACTTTCTCGTAAGCAACTAGATGATTACACTAAGTTTATCGGTATTTACGGTGCTAAAGGTTTAGCATGGATGAAAGTAAATGACCGTGATGCAGGCGTTGAGGGCGTGCAATCGCCAATCGCTAAATTCTTAAATGAAGATGTGATCACGCAGTTACTTGAACGTACTAATGCACAAACAGGCGATATCATTTTATTTGGTGCGGATAAACGCAACACCGTAAATGAAGCCATGGGCGCACTTCGTTTAAAAATTGGTATTGATTTAGAAATCACTAATTTAGATAGCTGGGCACCACTTTGGGTTGTTGACTTCCCAATGTTTGAAGAAGATGACGAAGGCACATTACACGCCGTTCACCATCCATTTACTGCTCCAAAAGATATTAGTGCCAGTGAGCTTGAAGCAAACCCAGCAGCGGCTATTTCAGATGCTTACGATATGGTATTAAACGGCTATGAAGTGGGCGGTGGCTCGGTACGTATTCACAATGCAGATATGCAAGAAGCAGCATTTAGAATTTTAGGTATTGAAGCGCAAGAGCAGCAAGATAAATTTGGCTTCTTACTTGATGCACTTAAATACGGCACACCACCGCATGCTGGTTTAGCGTTCGGTTTAGACCGTTTAGTTATGTTGCTATGTGGTACTGATAACATTCGTGACGTTATTGCTTTCCCTAAAACCACACAAGCATCGTGTTTATTAACCGATGCTCCTAGCAAAGCAAACAGCGATTCGCTGACAGAGCTTGCAATTAGTGTAGTTGAGAAAGAATTACCAAGCGCAGAATAAAGCTAGCTTTTAGTTAGATCAAAACCCCTTAGGCTAAATACCTAAGGGGTTTTTTGTTTTGCATAACCCAATTTAGGTGCTTTATTTTTATGAGCGAGTTATTTAAAGAAAGTCATTATTTCCATCAGTCATTTTCAAACTTTACAGCAAATGAAAAGCGCTTTAGCGATATTTCTGATGAAGAAATATTCTCTTTTAAGACAATCATCTTTTATGAACATAATGGTGTTAGCACATGCTGTTAAAAAGAAAATTTTCAGGAAGTTATCAGTTCAAGTTTATTACTCATGTTACTAAACCAAGAACAAAAAAATATATTAACTTGAATCGGGGAGCTGCTTTGATCAAAGGTGAAACTAAAAAATAACTATTAAAGCACCTTTATAATATTAGGCTTATTATAAAGGTGCTAGATAGGAGAGTGGAGCAATAGTAATTGCTTAATTTATGCAAGATCTAACAGGATATGTGATCAAAAGAAAGATGCCAGATTAGCTGTTGTTTAAGCTAATTTGCAATTTTATATGTTTTTGTTATGTTCACTTTTTAACAAGGATGTTAGTAATATAAATATGGAGTCTTTCCTGCTTTGTCAGCTAACGGTAACTTGGAGGTTCGCTGATGTCATTTTCTGAAATATTGAGAAAGATCAATAATCATATTGGTACTCATAAAGTCCATTTATGTCCCAAAGTAAAAGGCCGTTTAGTTAATAACGGAACTCCTCTTGCTAATGTAAAAATATCAAGAACACTTAGTTATTCTGATGGTAAATACACAAAAGATGAGTGTTTTACAGATAGCAATGGCGCATTTGAAATGCCAGAAATGAGCTTAAGATCCAGCCAACCTGCTTTGCTAATAGCTGAAAGATTTACTTCTCAGAGGATATTTGCACATTATGAAAATGATGTTTTCTTATTATGGTCAAGTGAGAATTCAGGTATAAACACGAAACCTGCATACGCAAAGAAGTTACGGACCTTAAATGGTGATATTTCTGACGAAGAAATCTTATTCTCTTTTAAGGATAATGATCTTTTTCATGAATATAAAGGCATTAGTATATGCCGTTGGAAAGAAAATTTTCAAGAAGTTAACAATGATGATCTATACAAGTTTATTGGTCATGATAGCTAAACCAGAATAAAAAATATATCAACTTGAATGGGGGCTGTTTTTGTCAAAGGCGAAACTTAAAAGGTAACTATTAAAGAACCTTTATAATATGAAGCAAACTAAACACTTGTTAGATAGGAGAGTGGAGCAATAGTAGTTGCTTAATTTATGCAAGATCTCACAGGATATGTGATCAAAAGAAAGATGCAAGAGTAGCTGTTATTTTAGCTAATTTGCAATTTTACATTTTTTTGTTATATTGCTTTTTTTACATGGATGTTGGCAATATAAATATGGAATATTTCCTACTTTGTCAGCTAACGGTAACTTTAAGGTTTGCTGATGTCATTTTCTGAAATATTAAGAAAGATCAATAATCATATTGGTACTCACAAAGTACATTTATGTCCCGAAGTGAAAGGCCGTTTAGTTAATAATGGTGCGCCTCTTGCCAATGTAAGAATATTAAGAACACTTAGTTATTCTGATGGTAAATACACAAAAGATGAGTGTTTTACAGATAGCAATGGCGAATTTGAAATGCCAGAAATGAGCTTGAGATCCAGTCAGCCTGCTTTGCTAATAGCAGAGAAAATAAGATGGCAGGAAATTACAGCTCAATACGGTGGCGACAACTTTATATTATGGTCAAGTAACCCTAGTGGAATTTCTGTTATTCAAGAGTATGTCGATAAGTTGAACTCGTTGAATGGCGACATTATTAATGAGGAAGTTTTTTTTTCTTTTAAAGGTACATCGTGTCAGAATTCGTACTGTGCAAAAAGTATCTGTCGATGGGACGACGATTTTGTTTTAATAGATCTTGAAGCCGATTTTGAACGGATGATAAGCGGAATTTTATAATAAGGATATTGGAATGAGTACAAATATGAATGTATTAACACCGGAGTTAGCAGCATTGTTTGCTTCGGTAGCTTATGATGTAAACCGTAACGGCGGAACTCAAACAAGTCTCTACCATAGTAGGTTGGCAGTAGGGTTTTCTTTTGAAAGTGATAATTTGCAAGCAATTAGTGGCAGTGTTTTAGAAAGAATATTTAAACATACAACTCCTTTCGGCTGTATAGCAAAAGGCAAACGAGGGCCATTTGAAGGTGACTTTGTAATAGCCTTAAGAGGGACGGAAAAGAAGCGTGATGTTATTACTGATTTACACTGTGGTGTGAATACATGCGCTAATGGGCAACCTGTTCATGCTGGATTTAATAACACTTTTAATTCATTAAAGCAGCAGCTTGAAGATTACTTCAAATTAGCCGCTTCGCAATCAAAAACAGGTCTAAATATTCATGTTGTTGGTCATAGCTTAGGAGGTGCGTTAGCTAATCTAGCTACAAACTGGTTAAAGAAACACTTTAACGCTAATGTAAAACTATATACCTTTGGTGCACCTAGAGTGGGGTATCCAAGCTTTGCACTAAAAACCGTTTATGCGACCGATAATGGTATCTATCGTTGTGTCCATGCAGGTGACCCAGTTCCGCTAGTGCCTGTATGGCCTTTTGTGCATACCGAGGATGAATACATATTGCATGGTGCACCGACGATAACACCAAAAGCTCACAGTATGACGGAAGAAACACCAGGGTATTTACATACTGCTAGTTGCTTTAAGAGCTATGCTGCAATCAATAAAGGGAAGGAATCTAGATTAAGACGACAAGTAAAACTTGATTATGATAAGCGCTTGCAGGCTAGGCCCACAACTCGTTGGGCAAGAACAATTGGCGAAGCAATTATAACTCATTTACATGCGTCAGGCAGATTACATGCGATACAAGCTGATATTTCAAATACCCTTACGGTTTACGATAAAATTGCAAAAGTGTTAGCAGACAGTATTGATATATCAAAAGGTAACGCCGAAGATGTAAGAGGTATTTTGGGGCACATTCTCTCATTTTGTGGATTACCCTTTAAAGCCATTGAATTAACTTACAAGTTTATAAGGAGTACTTTAACTCTAATGATAAACACCTTGACCAGTATGGCAAAACTAGCACTCAAAGGTTTATAGCACGGTGCTTGGTGTGGAAGTTAAGTAAGGCAGGTATTGATTGGCAGCTTTAATTGCAAGCAGTTCACACACATCTGCATGTATTACTGTTGCTTCGGTTACGAAGACCAATCAGCACAATAAGCTGTAGTAACTGCAAATTTAACTGCAATTATTATCGATGAAATACAATTGCAGTTTAGCCGCAAGAGCTTACGGCTAATACGTTATTATATTTACTATTAGCAAGCAGGGCCATTTTTGTTGCGCGCGCTAGCAAGTGCGCGAGCTATGCTCAGTAGCTCAGGCGAAATATCATCCGCGCCATCTTTAATTAGTTTAGTTACATCACCTGATGAATATAAACTATCACGCGGTGATTTAATCCCAAGCTCTCTCACAAAGTCTTTGGTTTTACCTGTACTGCCGGTTTCAATAAACTTAAAAATAATACGTTCGTTGTTACTTTTCGGCTCGGCTTGTAACACTTTAATTTCTTCTTGGTAGGCTTCAATTCTACTTTGTAGAATGTCGATGCGTTGTTCAATGCTGCTGTATGATTTCATGAATGGATTCTTTTGCGATAATAGTAAAACAATAATCGCTATTATCGCACAAATTAGTAAAGGAGCGTGCTAACCTTTATAATAAAAATTAATACTAGTTAAAAATATATAGATAATACAATGAAATGCATGTTAAAAATTATAAAAAAGCGTTTAATATTAAGTGCGCTGACTTTAAGCACTGCGCTATTTGCATCATCAAGTTATGCCCAAGACGATGTAGTGATTGATGATAGTCGTAATCGCTCTATACCTGTAAATATTACCCTACCAACTAACCACCTTAAGTGCAGCGCGCAAGTCAAATGCCCAGTGGTATTTATAAATGCGGGGTATGGCATTAGCCACAATGAATACACTTTTGCGAGTAAGTTATTTAATGCGCAAGACTATTTAAGCATCGCGGTAGCACATGAGCTTAAAAGTGACCCTGCACTTAATGGTGCGCAGCCATACCTGACTACCCGTATGGAAAATTGGCACCGGGGTGTTGTAACACTCAAGTTTTTAGTCAACGAGCTAAGTGTTAAATACCCTGAGTATGAGTTTACAAAACTCACTTTATTTGGTCACTCAAATGGTGGAGATATCTCAGCCTTGTATGCAGCTATTTACCCAAATGAAGTAAGCCAATTAATTACGCTCGATCACCGCCGCATGTTATTGCCACGCAATAAAAACATACATGTGCTCACACTTCGAGGTAGTGATTACCCAGCCGATGCGAACGTGCTTTTAACCGACCAAGAGTTAACGGTTTATCCCGTTACGCAAACGTTTATAGCAGAATCACGCCACAACGATATGTACGATGGCGGGCCTAAATGGCTGGTGGATAGAATGAGTAAAGAGGTAGCGGCGTTTTTAGATAATTAGCTAAGATATATATCAAGCCAACATTATGCTGGCTTGATATATAAAGGTTTAAGCTGACGCAGAATTTTTAGTGCGATCAAACAAAGCATGTATATTATTGCAGGTTACCCTTGGGGTGTAGCAAACTGCTTTATTGGTTGTTCCTTTATTTCCATATCTTCTGTAGGAATTGTTAAAAGTGAATAGTTTGTTCTAATTGTGATGATATCGGCAAATTTACCATTAATGTACAAATTTACAAATGGGGTAAGTGTTCCCACCAGATACCTCTTACCTGGATCTAATGCAAACCTCTTTTCTATGCCTTTTAGTTCAATAAATTTGACTTCTAGGGGCTCGAATTCTAATGATGACAATTGCTTGTAGGCGCGTCTGCGTCCCTGTATGGGTTGCTCTGACATACCTGTATCTAAGTTATTCTCTTTTAAATCGTAATAACTATTTTCTTCAAATACATACATCGAGTTTAAATCGATTCCTTGCTTATTAAAAGCGAGAGAGCTTAGCTTAACTTTATATGGTGTTGTGTTAGCTAATCTGATATTCGTTATACACTTAGTATCTATATGACAAAAAGTGAAAGAGGAGGTAGCGATAGGACTTTCGATAGCTTCTTCATTAGCAAACGATGAGTAACTAATCAAACAAAATATAGTAATAATAATTCTTTTCATTGGGCTGCTCGTACTGCACTTTCAAATGCGTATGAAGAGGATAAAATTTCTTTTCTATCTTGGGCGCTTTGGTTTATTCGTGCGTTTCGAGCGATTATATTAAGCTCTTTCATAGCTGTTCTAGCGTTATATGCTGTATCTTCAGAAGTCCATACCGCGTGACTAAACTCGTGAACGATAGTATCAACTTTTCTGTCAGTTCCTACTTCGAAAAAGCTCTTACCAAACCCTATAATTCCATATCTATCATAATAAGTAGCATCTCCAAACCCTGTGCATTTATAAAGTTTATGAGGGGTTAAAAGCATTGAGCCGATAAGGTTTATTATTTTGCGTGCTTGGCGAATTAGAAATGTTCGTGTTGCCTCAAAATTAATTGAATTAATAAAACCATATTGTTTCATAATTGATTCGAATTTTTCTTTTTTCTTTTCATCTAAGTTAGCAGGGTTGTGTAATATATTAATAAAAGTTGTTAATGCTTTTGGGGTAATTAGCATAGCTATTTCAATTTGTTTTAGTTCAGATAAAGTTAACTCGATACCTGTTTTGTTTGTTACTTCGTAAATTGAAAAGTTATTGCGCTCATAGTAAGTATTTTTATTCATACTATTTATACCTATCCTTGGTTATATAATTTTACTAACAAACTACTAGAATTGTACCTATTATTCAACCTCTATATTTTATCTCAGATTGTGAGGTTGCTTCATTGAACATCTAAGATAGCGCAGCCACAGCTGCGCTATCTTAGATGTTCTTTAGTCACTCCACTAATTCACTCACCACCAAAGGGCTATTATGTAGCGTTTTATGCACAGGGCATTTATCGGCTATTTCGAGTAATCGATTTCGCTGAGCGTCAGTTAAATCTCCTTGTAAGGTTATTTTGCGGGTAATGGCCTCTAGATTGCCGGTTTTTTCGCAATCATCACAATCTTGGTTGTAATTGCGGGTATGGTTAAGCTCTACTTTTATATGCTCTAGCGGTAACTCTTTGCGACTTGCATACATGCGAAGTGTCATTGCAGTACACGCTCCAAGCCCAGCGAGTAAATGATCATAAGGGTCTGGGCCTAAGTTTTTACCACCAACATCAGTAGGCTCATCAGCAAGCCATGTATGGTTTTTAGTACTCACGTGCTGAGTGAATTGATGATCTTTTTCTTCAACTAATACACTGCCGTTAGTTAATTTTGCACTATAGGGTGTTTTCTCGTATTTAACATAGCGATTAGCCCACGTAGCAATGACATCGGCTGCGTAGTTAGCGTCTTCTTTATTGCTGAGTAAGTGATCGGCATTATCTAAACTTATAAAGCTTTTTGGATGCTTGGCAGCGGCGTAAATTTTTTCGGCTTCACTAATATTCACGGTGGCATCAATAGGAGAGTGCATAACCAACAAAGCACGCTTAAGCTTGCCTATATGGCTGTTATCGTATTTGGCGATGTCATCTATAAATTGCTTTTTAATCGTAAACTCACGCCCAGCTAAACACACTTTTGCTTCACCCGATTGGTTTATTTCATCTAAATGAGCAGCAAAGTTATGAGTAACATGCTGGGCATCTGATGGCGCGCCTATAGTCGTAATAGCTGACACTTCGGGTATATGCTCTGCTGCTGCAAGCACCGCAGCACCACCTAAGCTGTGACCTATTAATAACTGAGGTGCTTTAAAGTGTGTTCTTAAGTGATTGGCAGCAGCCACTAAGTCTTGAATGTTTGATGAAAAGTTACTGTTGGCAAAGTCACCGTCGCTATTACCAAGCCCTGTAAAATCAAAGCGTAATACAGCAATGCCTTGCTGAGTGAGTGCGCGGCTTATTCGTGTTGCAGCCGCTACATCTTTAGAGCAGGTAAAACAGTGGGCAAATAAGGCATAAAATTTCACCTCACCAGAGGGCTGTTCAAGTTGTCCAGCAAGTTCTAATTCACCGCTTTTAAAAGAGACTTTTTGTCGCATGGGAATACCTTAACTAATTGATAAAGTGTGTGGTGCTGATAAATAAGAGATTGGTACGGTGGGATGAAAATTCAATATTGGCATTATTTTGATCTCGATCAAGCTAGAAAGGGCTTGCCAATTGAGTGCGGACATATGTCCTTATAATTTCAAAGGGGTTTGTCTATCCTCGCACAGCATAAAAATGCAGCCTTTATTACTTGAATTAAGTAGTTAAGCTATATTTGAATGTAATACCAGTTTGCATAAACCTGTGATTAATTTAATGTATTAAGTCGTTGTTTATCGTCGTTTAAAAAACCTTATCTAGAACAAGTAGATATAATTTTTTTGCGTAGTTAGCATGTAATATTTAGTTAATTTAATGGATCTTTACTCAAGCGAATTGGTAAATGGCTTCTAACAACCTACTTACTGGAATGTACCATGCAATTACCCACAGTTGATTATAAAGCGGACGATGCGGCTGCGCAATTTGTTGAATCGTTGAGAAATACTGGTTTTGGCGTATTAAAAAACCATCCTATTCCGCAATCTTTAGTTGAGTCTATTTATAAAAATTGGCAAGACTTTTTTAACTCAGAGCAGAAGCATGAGTTTTTATTTTCAAAAGAAACGCAAGATGGCTATTTTCCACCGTCGGTATCAGAAGTTGCTAAAGGCCATACAGTAAAAGACATTAAAGAGTACTTTCATGTTTATCCTAAAGGCCGTGTTCCTGCTCAATTAGAAGCTGATGTGCGTGAGTACTACCGTTTAGCTAATGAATTTGCGGCAACATTATTAAGCTGGGTTCAGGCTGAAGCGCCTGAAGAAGTCCGTGCTAAGTTCTCTATCGATTTAAAAGATATGATTGCCCAGTCTGAGCAAACGTTGTTGCGTATTTTACATTACCCGCCAATGACAGGTGATGAAGAGCCAGGTGCTATTCGTGCTGCTGCGCACGGTGATATTAACTTATTAACCGTATTGCCAGCGTCAAACGAGCCAGGTTTACAAGTACAAAAAACCGATGGCGGTTGGTTAGATGTGCCATGTGATTTTGGTAGTTTAATTATTAATATTGGTGACATGCTACAAGAAGCATCAGGTGGCTATTTCCCATCAACGATTCACCGTGTAATTAATCCATCAGGTAAAGCAACAACCAAATCACGTATTTCATTACCTTTGTTTTTGCATCCTCGTCCAGATGTGGTGTTATCTGAACGCTACACAGCAGATAGCTACTTACAAGAGCGTTTACGTGAGCTAGGTGTAAAATAATCCTTTAGCATATGTAATGCTCAGGTAAATAAAAAGCGGCTGTTTAGCCGCTTTTTTAGTATTTGTGTGTATTGATTTGACACAAAGTAAATAATGGCATGCATTCTGAGCTACTAAAGGTATAATGCGCGCAACTGGCCACTTTGGCCTAATTTGAAATAGAGAGTTTATATGAGTTTTGATGGTTTAGGTTTATCACAGTCTTTAGTTAATGCGGTTTTAGAAAAGGGCTATGAAACGCCAACGCCTATTCAGGCTCAAGCTATCCCAGCAATTATTGCGCGTCGCGATGTAATGGCCGCAGCACAAACAGGTACCGGTAAAACCGCTGGTTTTACTTTGCCACTAATTGAGCGTTTATCGTCGGGCACTAAAGCAAAAAGTAATCATGTACGTGCGCTTATTTTAACGCCAACCCGAGAGCTTGCGTTGCAAGTAAGCGAAAACGTTGAAGAATACGCTAAGCATTCTGATGTGAGTTCGTTTGTGGTTTACGGTGGTGTAAAAATTAACCCACAAATGCAGCGCCTGCGTAAAGGGGTTGATATTTTAGTGGCCACACCTGGGCGCTTAATTGATTTACACAATCAAAACGCGGTTAAATTTGATAGCGTTGAAGTACTGGTTTTAGATGAAGCCGACCGTATGTTAGACATGGGCTTTATCCACGACATTAAACGCTTAATTGCAAAAATGCCTGAAAAACGTCAAAACTTAATGTTCTCAGCAACCTTTTCTGACGACATTCGTGCATTGGCCAAAGAGTTAATTAACGATCCGGTTGAAATTTCAGTCGCTGCCAAAAACACGACTGCTAAAAGCGTGACTCAATGCGTGTACGCAGTAGATAAAGCGCGTAAAACGGCCTTATTAAGCCATTTAATTCGTAGCAACAATTGGCAACAAGTACTGGTATTTAGCCGTACTAAACACGGTGCTAACCGTTTAGTTAAGCAACTGGAACGTGATGATATTGTTGGCGCAGCAATCCATGGTAATAAATCTCAGGGCGCACGTGTTAAAGCATTGGAAGGCTTTAAAAGTGGTGAAGTGCGCGTATTAGTGGCAACCGATATTGTTGCCCGTGGTTTAGATATTGTTGAGCTTCCACACGTAGTTAACTACGACTTACCTAATGTATATGAAGATTATGTTCACCGTATTGGCCGAACTGGTCGTGCGGGTGCATCAGGGCATGCCATTTCGTTTGTAACGGTCGACGATGCAGTGGATTTATACGGTATTGAACGCTTTATTGGCGAGTTAATTCCTCGTGCTGAAGAAGAAGGCTTTGAACCGGCTAACCCTGTTGCTGAGCGCGCCCTCGATGCTCGCCCACTGCCTGCTAAAAAGCCAAAGAAAAAACAACCATTTAATAAGCCTAAATCTGATAGCAGCAAACCTAATAGCAAAAAGCCTAACAATGGTGGCAATGGTACAGGCCCACGTCGTGGTGGCTCTAAAAAGCCAGCAGCAAAAACAGACGAGAATGCACAAAACCCTTGGGCAAAGCGTCAATCGGTAGGGGGCACTGGTCAGCGCCGTCGTCGTCCAGCAAATAACGACTAATTGTCACTGCGTTTAGTTAAACGCAGCTGCAAAAAAAGCGCTAGCTTTAAGGTTAGCGCTTTTTTTGTTTTTAATTTATCAGTAAGTAATTAATGCCTAGGCCAACAAACAGCGTAACGCTAACACTCAGTAACGTGCCTAGCATCACATATTCCGTGAGTTGTTTATCTTTACTGGCACTTAAGTCGCCAAATCTAAACACGGATTTGGCGGCAATTAAAAACCCAAGCCCAGCAAACTGATCTAATAAAATAAATGTCAGCATAAGTACTCGTTCGAGCATACCAATACTTTGTCCTGCTAAAGGGAGGCTACCATCACTAGAAAAGTGATTAGTTAAACGCTCTAACATCATTCTTATAAATACCGCACTGGGACTTAAAATAATAAGGTAACCAGTTATAACCCACAGCACTTTTTCGTTGAACAATAACGCCATAAAATTGTTAGTAAATTGCTGATTATCAGTGAGCCAAATGCTTATCACAACAAGGACGGTGATATGGGCAATTTGGTCTAATAAAAAAGGCACCACGCCTTTATTTGAATACGATTTTGCAATATCAATAAAGTAGTGGCTGATCATAATAATACTGGTGGCCAGTAATACGCTGCTTAGTTGTTGCCAGCCAAAGCTATATTCCCAAAGTGCAACAACGACAGCGCTGGTAACTCCGTGAATCAATACATGGTAGTAAAGTTTTTTTGCTTTAAAATGACGGGTGTTTCTGTCGTTTACCCAGCTCATGGGTTGCCAATAAAAATCAGCGAGTAAGTGGCCAATAATCAGTGCAACGAGTAATAGTGAAAATTCCATTAGTCATGTCCTTGCTGTATGCTTTTAAGCTGTTGTTGTGCATGTAAAATAAATCGTTCTATCAGCTGATAGTTAGCAAGATTAAGCAGCTTAGTAACGTTTTCTCGGCTGGTGTTGAGCTCATTAGCTAAGGCTGCATGGTTGTTATTAGTATGGGTTAAATATACATACAAAGCATTTGCTTGTTTTTGGGTTATTTTACACAGTAATACATCGACAAACGCTAGGTTTAGCTTAAAGCTCTCATCAACTGGTTGTTTTGCAATAGCAAATGTAAAGCGCTGGTTTGTCATTTTATCTAGCTCATGACCAGAGAGAGTAAACGCAGAGCCTGTAGCGGTTTTTATACTCGTACCAGGGTTATCTATGTGTCCCAATGCCATGCTTTGACGCAATTCATAGCCGGCAGATTTGAGCTGTAGATAGATAAGAATAGCGGTGGTAACTAACCGTTCACTTTTTTCTACTTGCAGCTGAAATGCATCCCCACGGTAAATATCCCAAGATGTTGTTTTATTACAATTTGCACGTAAACTTTGCTCTAGCTGATAAAGCATGGCATCGTATTGTTGTTTAGGTATTTTTTGCGATTTAATTATATCGCCGCTGATCACACCAATCATATAAATCCAGATAGATTATTTATATGTAACTAATTTTGGTTACATCTTAAAATGTAACCGTATTTGGTTACATTGGGTTTGGTAACTAATTTAGGTTACTTAACACGCAATTGCAAGTATTACTCATTAGGACATAATAATGACCTCACAACAAAGCAGTAAACCTCGTGTAGGTATTTTTGTCGATGTACAAAATATTTATTACACCTGTCGCGAGAGCTACGGTAAAAACTTTGATTACAATGCCTTTTGGCGAATGATAGAGCAACAATACGATATTAAATGTGCGTTTGCTTATGCAATATACCGAGGTGATGAAAAGCAAAATCAGTTTCAAAATATTTTGCGCGCTATTGGCTTTGAAGTAAAACTAAAACCCTTTATTCAACGCCGTGACGGCAGTGCCAAAGGCGATTGGGATGTAGGTATAACCATAGATATGTTAGAGCAGGGAAAGCAGCTTGATAAGGTTATTTTACTCTCGGGTGACGGTGACTTTGCGTTATTACTTGGGCACTTAAAAAATCAATACAATGTTCCGTGTGATGTATACGGTGCTGATAAATTAACCGCAGAGGTACTTAAGCAAAGTGCTGAGCAATTTCATTTAATTGACAATCAGTTACTACTTTAAAAAGTATAAGCGCTGCGTTGGTTCGGTGTATTTTTGAGCAGAATGCCCACCTTCAACATGAGCATTTTTAATACAGCGGGTGCATAGATTAATTAAGCCTAATTTAGGCTTTTTTTATGGCGGTAATAAATTGGGTTTAGTGGATGATTATGGTAATTTTAAGAATCAATTAGTATCAAGGAATTACATGCTTAACTACAGTAATATGCCATTAGACAGAGGCTCAAATGCGCGCAAAGACCCTACTTGGGTAGACGCAAAAAAAACAGCAGACAGCTTATGGCTTTTAGTTAAAGGCAATCACACCTTATTTGCTAACAGTAGCCCTGAGGTGGTGTATTTGGCTTACCTACAGGTGGCACATTTAGATTTAACGCAGGCTATTTTTTTAGGTTCAAATGAGCAGGATAATGCCGTATTTGCGCTAGATGTAACCGCACTCGAAGAGTCGTTATTAGCAACGATTATTGATGGCGCCCAGTTTGCAGATATTCGCCAGTTTGGTACACAGGTGGCGCTTGAAGATGGCTCAAATGCAGCGCTTGCCCGTGGGTTGTGTTACTGGCATGCCACTCATAGTTTTTGTGGTCGTTGTGGTACCAAAAATCACTTAGTTGAAGCGGGTCACTCTCGATTATGCGACAATCCTGCGTGTTTGCACCAGACTTTTCCGCGTACCGATCCTGCGGTTATTATGGTAGTAACTAGAACATTTTCTGATGGGATTGAACGCTGCTTATTGGGTCGCCAAGCAACTTGGCCAAAAGGATTGTATTCATCGCTTGCAGGCTTTGTTGACCCTGGTGAAACCCTTGAGCAAACCGTGATCCGAGAAGTAAAAGAAGAGGCGGGTATTACTGTGGAAAAAGCTGAATATATTGCTTCGCAACCTTGGCCGTTTCCTTCGTCAATTATGCTAGGTTTTATTGCCACAGCAAGCAGTGATGAAATAAGCACAGAGCAAGATGAACTTGAAGATGCAAAGTGGTTTTCTCGCGAAGAACTTGCGCAATTTAAAGATTGGCACCATCAAGGGGAGCATTTAAAGCTACCTAGAGCTGATTCAATTTCGCGTTATTTAATTGAATATTGGCGTACTCAGATAGAAGGATGAATCATGTCGAGCAAAAATAAAAATACTCAGTTAGTCTCATCAGGGCGCAAAAAAGCGTACACCCATGGCGTAGTCAATCCTGTGGTACAGCGCGCTTCAACGATTGTGTTTGATTCTGTGAGTGAGCTTAAAGAAGCGGCTAAAACACGCGGTGATAAAACGTTATTTTATGGCCGTCGTGGTACCACTACGCATTTTGCCCTGCAAGAGGCAATTACTGAACTCGAAGGGGGTGAAGGCTGTGCCTTATACCCATGTGGCGCGGCAGCGATAAGCCAAACATTGTTATCGTTTTTAAAGTCCGGTGATCATATTTTAATAGTGGATACTGTTTACGAGCCAACCCGTGATTTTTGCGACAAGATTTTAGCGGGGCTGGGCATTACTACGACCTATTATCCGCCCATGATTGGCGCAGATATAAAAGAGTACATTCAAGACAATACCAAAGTGTTGTTTTTAGAATCTCCGGGTTCAATTACCATGGAGATTCAAGATGTTCCCGCTATGGTGCAAGTTGCAAATGATCATAATGTGATGACGGTGCTTGATAACACTTATGGTAATGGTTTGCACTATCGCCCACTTGAACATGGTGTTGATATTAGTATTCAAGCGGCAACCAAATATATTGTAGGTCATTCAGATGTGATGATGGGCGTAGCTGTAGCGAATAAAAAATATTGGCCAACACTTCGTGAACACTCTTATTTACTCGGGCAATGCACCAGTGCAGATGATGCGTATTTAGCACTACGAGGTTTGCGTACCATGGCGGTGCGATTAAATCAGCATGAAAAAGCGGCTATTGAGGTTGCTAAATGGTTAGAGCAGCACGAGTTAGTTGATCATATTCGCCACCCAGCATTTGAAACATGTCCTGGGCATGAATTTTTCAAACGCGATTTTGACGGTAGTAATGGTTTGTTTTCGTTTGTAATGAAAACCGGTAACCAAAAGGCCATTGATGCTTTTTTAGATAGCTTGCAGCATTTTAAAATGGGCTTTTCTTGGGGAGGCTTTGAGAGCTTAGTAACGGCAAACCTATCAATGAAAGGGCTGCGCTCGCAAACAGGATGGGAGCATGGACCTGTTATTCGTTTGCACATTGGCTTAGAAGATGCTGAAGATTTAATTGCCGACTTACAGCAAGCATTCGCTATTTATGAGCAACATTTATAATTACTAATTGTTTAAATTACATTATTTGTTACAAAGCCTACCTCTGAGTAGGCTTTTTTTTGCTAGCAATTCAACGTGTTTACACTTAGTGTTGTTAAATAACGCTTATTTTAAAGCATGAACAACGTCATTAAGGATAGTCAATGGCAACACCATTACCAATAAACGTAGGGCGCTTAACTCAAATTGCGGGTTTTGAGCTTGTACGTATGTTTTTAACTAAACGAGGACTTATTGCACTGGCGGCTTTCGCGCTAGTGTGGCTTGTTATTTTACGTTACCCCATA
Source organism: Pseudoalteromonas sp. TB41 (assembly GCF_000497975.1). NCBI lineage: Bacteria > Pseudomonadati > Pseudomonadota > Gammaproteobacteria > Alteromonadales > Pseudoalteromonadaceae > Pseudoalteromonas > Pseudoalteromonas sp. TB41. Next base: position 18,164 of record NZ_AUTH01000060.1, read on the forward strand.
GGGCAGGCAGTGGGCATTATCAGCTCCCCCGATTTTGAACAAATAGCCCGTGATATTTCCGGCTCTATTGGATTAAATAAGTTACTTGATTGGCCTGAAGCCGAATTTGCTATGTATTGGCTAATTGCTTTGTATAGTTTTCCTGTTTTTAGCTTATTTATTTGTAGTGATCAAACTGTGGGTGACAGAGAGAGGGGGACTTTAAGGTTTTTATCACTGCGCTCAACCCGCTTTGAAATACTCTTTGGTCGATTTTTAGGGCAGTTAGCGGTACTAACCTGTTTAGTTGGCATTACATTGGTAGCGACATTGGCGGTGCTCGGGTTTCGCGATCCGAGCTTACTTGCTGGTGGCGTTGGCCGTGCAGTTTCAATATTTTTAATTCTCATTGTTACTTTTGCGCCGTTTGTTGCGTTAATGAGTTTGATTAATACTTTTGCGAGCTCATCTCGCTTATCTATTGTGTTAGCCATTTTATATTTTACAGCCGGTGGCATTATTGTTGGATTGCTGGAGTGGCAAATACCCGCATTAAGTGTGCTTGATTATTTATTCCCTGGTGTGCAAATAGAGTTATTAGCCGGACAGAACTTACCGCTATTGAGTGCATTGGCTATTCCGCTTGTGCAAACAGCGGTGCTACTTGTGGTTGCGCAACGTGTTTTTGCAAGGAGCTCACTATGAAATCATTAATCACAGGGCGTAATTTAAGTAAATCGTACGGCTCAAAACTGGCTCTTAATAATGTGAATTTTGAGATTCAAAAAGGTGCTCCCGTTGCGCTTGTTGGCCCTAATGGCGCAGGAAAAACTACTTTATTTAGTTTGCTGTGCGGCTATATAGCCCCTAGCATGGGAGAGCTTGAAATACTCGGCCATAAACCAGGCAGCGCTGCTTTATTTAATAAAGTGAGTGCATTACCGCAAGATGCCCAGCTTGATCCGCGTTTTAATATAGATAAACAACTTAGTTTTTATGCCAAGCTACAAGGCATGAGTACTAAGCAAAGCCACGTAGAGGCACTTCGTGTGCTTGATTTAGTGGGCCTTAGCGAAATTGCAAAAAACCGCGCTGGGGATTTATCCCACGGTATGCGCAAGCGTGTAACCATAGCGCAAGCATTAATTGGCTCACCACAAATTGTAATGTTAGATGAAGCCACGGCAGGGCTTGATCCTATTCATGCCAGAGAAGTGCGCGAGTTGGTATCTCAGTTAAGTGACCAAGCGACGTTTATTTTAAGTTCACATGATTTAACTGAATTAGAACGACTGTGTTCCCAAGTACTCCATTTGGATAAAGGCGTATTAAGCGAGCACCAAACTAAAGCAGTGAACACCGATAAGCACTTTTACACCTTAATGCTTAGCGACGTGTATCAAAATGTGGAGCAACAACTCCAAGCACTTGAGGGGGTGAGTCGTGTTTATATGAGCCAGCACAAAGAGTACGTGATTGAGTATCAACCAACCAGTGATCCGCTCGATATAGCACTATTGCAATTTTGTCGCCAACATAATTGGCAGTATCGGCAGTTAGTAAATGGCCATACATTAGAAAATCAAATATTTAAACAGGAGAAACTATAATGGGACTATTTAGTGGTTTAATGGGTAATGCCAGTGAAGTGGATGACGCTGATTTAGAGAAAGTGTTGGCAAATACCCTTATTGAAGGTGAGCAAGTTGAAAAAGCGTATAAAGTTGTCCGTGATATGTTTATCTTTACTAATAAGCGACTTATTTTAATCGATAAGCAAGGCGTGACAGGGTCTAAAATGGAAATGATCAGTATTGCCTATTCTAAAATTACTAAATTCAGTAAAGAGAGTGCAGGGCACTTTGATTTAGACGCCGAGTTAAAAATATGGGTAGGGTCAGATCCAACGCCTATTAGCAAGGACTTTAAAGCAGGTGATAACATAAATGATGTTTATAGGATAATCAGCCAGTATTCATTATAGAAACAAACAAAAATCGGTGTAAAATTAAAGTAATTGTTTACAGCTTGTTGCGATTACTTTAACATAAATTACTCCAACACTTTCTTACAAATTCCCTAACAAATACAATTGCTTGATTCAGTTTTCGTTCAGTTTCGCGGCGTTAGCATACCCCCACTTTAGCAATGTAGTTAAAGTACAAAAACAATGTACATAGGGATGTTTCATTATGAAAAAGTTAGCAATTATTATTTCAGGTCTTTTATTATCAAGTGCTGCACACGCTGCAGATAGCTATCAATCAATCAGTAACTTAGGCTACACAGATACTGATAACAACGATACTATCAGCGTGGACTCTACTTACTACTTCTCTCCAAAGAGCACACTAGGTCCATACGACCAATTCGAATACATTAACAAGCAAAGCAACGTATTTGGTGGCTACGCTGATGACGATTTTGGCGATGTGACTGCTATTGGTGGTGAATACTTCGTTGAAGATTTTGTTGTTGGTGCGTCTTACCAAAATGCTGATTACAACTCTAACAACGAGTCATACACACTTTCTGCTGGTTACTTCTTCAACCCTGACTTACTTGCAAAAGTAAGATTTGTTGATCAAAAAGATGGTGATAACGTTACATTCTTTTCTTTAGCATACAACCACATGCTAAACGATACAGATTACGTAGGTATCACTGTAGAATCAGATGATGATTTTGATTCTCGTTCAGTAGCTGCTAAATACTTTGTTGATTTACAACAAGGTAACTACTTAACAGTAGAAGGTACATTTGTAAGCCTTGACGAAGCAGATGATCAATGGAACGTAGAAACAAACTACTACTTCTCTAAAGCGACTTCTGTATTTGCAGCTTACGATAAAGAAGACAACTACAGCTTTGGTGCTCAACACTTCATCAATAAAAACATTGGTTTAAAAGTGGGTTACGGCAACAACGCAGATGACTCAGATAACGATGCTTACTTTGCTAACATGCGTTTTCAGTTTTAATTAAATAATTAAAACCAGTTAAGTAGTAAAAAGCCCACATTTTGTGGGCTTTTTGCTGTGTGTAATAAATTAGTGACTTTACTCATCGTTATATTTTAATCGCAATAGAATAACTTCATCATTTAGTGGCACTCGTCTGACAGCCCATTGTATTTAAATTAAGATCGGTCATAATTAAATCAGTGTTTTTATAACTGTAAAAGGAATGTGCTCATGTCAGTATTTATTATATTACTGGTTGTGGTGGTCGTGGTGTTTGCGATTAAAGATATCCGCCTTAATTTAATTACTCGACCTACTTTTAAGATGTTTAAAAAGGTGTTGCCGCCATTATCGCAAACAGAGCGAGAAGCCATGGAAGCGGGCGATGTTTGGTGGGATGGCGAGTTATTTAGTGGTGAACCTGACTGGCAAAAATTACATAATTATCCGCGCCCTAAGTTAAGTGAAAAAGAAACTGCATTTATAGATAATCAAGTTGAAACTTTATTAGCCATGCTTGATGACTATAAAATTGTACAAAAAGACAAAGATTTACCTAAAGAGGTTTGGGATTTTTTAAAAACCGAAGGTTTTTTTGCAATGATCATCCCTGAAAAATTTGGGGGTCTTGAATTCTCTGCTATTGCTAATTCCACCATAGTGTCAAAAATTGCGACTAAAAGCTTAACGGCCGCCGTAACGGTCATGGTACCAAATAGCTTAGGTCCTGGTGAGTTATTACTGCATTACGGAACAAGTGAGCAACAAAATCGTTGGTTACCTAGCCTTGCAAAAGGCGACGATGTACCTTGTTTTGCATTAACGGGCCCAGAGGCTGGCTCTGATGCTGGCAGTATTCCAGATTCAGGCGTGGTGTGCAAAGGCGAGCATGATGGTAAGGAAGTGTTGGGACTGCGTTTAAATTGGTCAAAACGTTACATTACCCTTGCGCCTGTGGCGACTGTGTTAGGTCTTGCATTTAAAATGTACGATCCAGATGGATTGTTAGGCGATGAAAAAGAGCTCGGAATAACGTGTGCACTTATTCCAACTGATCACCCAGGTGTTAAAACAGGAGAGCGTCATTACCCACTTAACATGGCGTTTATGAATGGCACAACGTACGGTAAGGATGTATTTATTCCGCTTGATTGGATTATAGGTGGCCAGCAAGGGGCAGGGCGCGGTTGGCGCATGCTAGTAGAGTGTTTAAGCGCAGGGCGTGGTATTTCATTACCGGCATTAAGCACAGCGACAGGGCACTTGGCAGCTAAGATGACCTCGGCTTATACGGTTGTACGCCAACAGTTTGGCGTGTCAATTGGGCAATTTGAAGGCGTACAAGAAGGGTTGGCACGTATTGGTGGACTAACTTATGCATTGGAATCATGCCGATTAATGACCGCAGGTGCAATTGATTTAAAACTTAGCCCGTCAGTAGTGACTGCTATTGCAAAGTACCACATGACAGAAATGGGTCGAACGGTAATGAATGATGCAATGGACATTCATGCAGGTAAAGGGATTCAGGTTGGGCCTAATAACTATTTAGCACACGGTTATATGGGTATTCCCGTCTCTATTACCGTAGAGGGCGCCAATATTCTTACCCGTAACCTTATGATATTTGGCCAAGGTGCAACCCGTTGTCATCCTTTTGTGTTAAAAGAAATGGAAGTTGCAGCAATGGATGACGATGATGCTGCACTTGAGCAATTTGATGGCTTGTTAATGAAGCACATTGTATTTGCACTGAGTAATGCAAGTATGGCCTTGGTGCATGGTTTGACTCGCAGCTACTTTGCCAAAGCGCCTGTGTGTGGAGAGACGGCCGTCTATTATAAACAATTAGGTAGAATGAGCCGAGGATTGGCGTTCACAACGGATGTTGCAATGTTGATGTTAGGTGGTGAACTTAAACGTAAAGAAATGATATCGGCACGTTTAGGCGATGTGTTAAGTCATTTATATATTGCATCAACGGTATTAAAGCGTTTTGAAGATGAAGGGCGTCAACAAGCTGATTTGCCTTTTGTAAAATATGCTATAGAGACATCGTTATATGCAATAGGCCAAGCATTTGATGGCTTCTTTAAAAACTTTTCTAATCCAGTGATTAACTTTGCACTTAAGCGTATTGTTTTTCCATTAGGTAACCATTATCACAAACCAAGTGATGCTATTGCCCAGCGTATTTGCGAGCACATGACTCAACCAGGGGTATTTAGAAATAGACTTACCCATTTGTGTTATGTGGATGAAAATGCCGGAACGGGTGTTATGGAAAATGCTTTCTTAGCAATGCACGATATGCACAATCAATTTAAGCAGTTGAAACAGTGGCAACGAAAAGGCAAGGTGCCTGCCACCTATGATATTGAACAAGCGATTGATTACGCACTTGAACATGAGTTAGTAACTAAAGTTGATGGTGAAGCAATGCATCATGCCAATAAGCTAAGAATGCAGGCTATTGCGGTTGATAACTTTAAACCTGAAGACATTTAACACTGGATTATAATAATGTAGATAATAAAAAAGCCTTAAGTTTATGATTTAAGGCTTTTTTTATGTTGTGTATTTTTTTAAGCTCGAATATACGGTTATCGTTACTAAGGCTCTGAATGACTGATCAGCGCCCGTAAGGATCGGCGATGATTTTATCTACGTACCACTTACCTTTTATTTTAAGCATTTCGATGCTGCGGAAATCATCGATTTTTTTACCATTAAAATAACCGGTAAACACAATGTTTATTTTAGCCTGATTGCCATACTGTTCTCGCAGGCTTGAATTTGACATATCAATTTCAATCACAACTTCATCGTATTGTAAATTAATAAGACTACGCGCAAACTGTTTGGCCGTCCCATACGATTTCATTATGCGGGCTAATTTAGGCGTTGCGAAATCGCTGGCTTTTTGCAAGTTATGCTGGTTATAAAGCGCATCAAAATACACAGTAGCAGTGTCGCCTGGACGATCATTGTCAATATACTGCTCTTTAGGTTTAGTATTTTCATTACAGCCAACGATCAAAATACTAAAAATGAGCACAAAAATGGTTAAAATTGTTTTCATATTTGGTCAGGTTGATTACTTATACATAAAGTGTGTGATGGAATGGAGAAGATGTAAAGAGGAGTGAACTAAATAGATAGTAACTTATTAAAAAAGCAATAAAAAAGGATGTTAAAAAACATCCTTTTTTAATCAGAACGCTCGATTATTGAACAAGCTCTTGTTCGCTAAACTCTTCGTCAAACATCGGGCTTGATAAGTAACGCTCTGTTGCACTTGGCAAAATAACCACAATATTTTTATCTGCATTTTCAGGACGTTCAGCAATACGTTTCGCTGCAACCACAGCTGCACCTGATGAAATACCAACTAAAATCCCTTCTTTTTTCATTAGCTCGTGACACATTGCTATACATTCTTCATTAGAGACTTGCTCTACACCATCAATTATTGATAGGTCTAAATTCCCAGGAATAAAGCCTGCACCAATACCTTGAATCTTATGTGGCCCAGGTTTTACTTCTTCACCAGCAAGTGTTTGGCTAATTACCGGAGAGTGGCTTGGCTCTACAGCGATTGATTTTACATTTAAGCCTTTTTCTTTTTTAAGATAACGGCTTACACCTGTGATAGTTCCACCAGTACCAACGCCTGCAACAAAGAAATCGATTTTGCAATCAAGTGCATCAAAGATTTCTGGGCCAGTTGTTTCAAAGTGAATTTTAGGGTTTGCAGGGTTTTCAAATTGTTGTAATAAAATAAACTTTTCAGGGGCTGATGCTTGAATTTCTTTGGCCTTAGCAATAGCACCGTTCATACCTTTAGCACCGTCTGTTAGTACAAGATTAGCACCGAGTGCTTTTAATAGCTTACGACGTTCTAAGCTCATGGTGTTTGGCATTGTAAGCGTTAATTTGTAGCCGCGTGAGGCTGCTACGAATGCCAGTGCAATGCCCGTGTTACCTGATGTTGGCTCTATAAGCTCTTTATCTTTGGTAAGTTGACCTGATTTTTCAGCTTCCCAAATCATCGATGCACCAATGCGGCATTTAATACTAAAGCTTGGGTTACGCGACTCAACTTTAGCGTATACATTCCCACCTGTAACACGGTTAAGTTTTACCAACGGTGTGTTACCGATGCTTAGTGAGTTATCTTCAAAAATAGTAGACATAATGTTCCTTTAGGTACAATCTGATCAACACATTAACAGTTAGTCTGTTAACTTTATAAGCCTACTTTACTGTGAGATAAAAAAAGTTAAAGTAAGCTTTGGCTATAACATATATTAATTCCGCTTATAACGGATTGAACTAAAAACTTAACCTGTTATTTTTTTAGTTATTAAAAAGGTGAACTTGAAGCCATTTGTTCGTTTTTAACTTTGTACTGTATTTTTTGTTTATGTAGTCGTTATTTAAACAAATCAACACTACATACTTATATTTTGTTGGTTAATTGTGCAAATGAACTGCGGTTGAACAGTTTATTGACACAAACTATTCAAAACATGATAAAAACACATTATCTAAATTCAATAAAGTAATCACCATGAAGTTAATCTTAAAATTAATTGCCGGTATTGTGGCCGGTATTTTAGTCGGACTCTATATTCCCTTAACTGGCGTTGAGCTTTTATACACAGTAAAAGAGCTTATTGGCCAGCTTATTAGTTTTACAATTCCACTGATTATTTTGTTTTTTATTGCCTCTGGGATTGCCGGGCTTCCTAAAGGGTCAGGGCATTTACTGGGAAAAACGGTTGGTTTTGCTTACGGCTCAACAATTATTGCCGGTACCTTAGCGTTTTTATTAGTCACAGCGATTATTCCGTTCCTAAGCGGTGGAATTTCATTTGAAGCTGAAGCAGTCACCGAGGTAGGTAGCTTTATTGACTTAGAAATTCCACCATTAATGGGTGTAATGACTGCTTTAGTCACAGCATTTGTATTTGGTATTGGTATGAGCCAGCTAGGTTTAGACACATTAAAAACGGTGTCTGATCAAGGGCGCGATATTATAGATGGTTTACTTGCTAAAGTAATTATCCCAGCATTACCGTTTTACATTGCGGGTGTGTTTGCTGAAATGACCGTGGCAGGTACCGTTGTTGATACATTACAGGCCTTTGGTGTAGTACTCATTGCCGCATTAGTGATGCATTGGTTATGGTTGAGTGTGCTTTATATTGTATCGGGCCTATTACTTAAGCGTAATCCTATTGAGCTAATTAAAAACATGCTACCTGCGTACTTTACTGCATTAGGAACCATGTCGAGCGCGGCAACCATTCCAGTCTCTTTGCAATCAAGTAAAGCAAATAATGTTAAAGAAGATGTAGCTAACTTTACAGTCCCATTATGTGCCACTATTCATCTATCAGGTTCAACAATTACAATAGTTACCTGTGCTATGGCTGTGATGTTTTTATCGCCTAGCATGGAAGTACCTTCACTAATGGCTATGCTGCCATTCATTATGATGCTAGGTGTGGTTATGATTGCTGCACCAGGTGCCCCAGGTGGCGCGGTAATGTCGGCGTTAGGTTTATTAACTAGTATGCTTGGTTTCAACGAAGGTGCAGTGGCACTAATGATTGCGCTGTACCTTGCACAAGATAGCTTCGGCACTGCGTGTAATGTAACTGGCGACGGTATCATTGCTTTGTGGGTAGACCGTTTTAGTGAAAAAGCCTCAGCTTAAATCACTATGGTGTATTTACCTACGATAGGTAAATACGCTTTGACAATATCGGGTCATAGCGACCGACGGCGAAAGCATAATATTAGTTATGGTTTCGTCGTATCTATGCTAATGTTGAAAATTAATTTTGTTAACTTGCATCTTATTAGGCTAGTGAGGGTGTTCCATTGATTAACGTACTTTTAGTTGATGACCATGAACTTGTGCGCACAGGGATCAGACGTATTCTTGATGACATACGTGGTTTTAAAGTAATAGGTGAAGCTAAAACAGGCGAAGAGGCTGTACAGTTTTGTCGTCAACATGCGCCAAATATAGTATTAATGGATATGAACATGCCTGGTATGGGCGGGCTTGAGGCAACTAAAAAGATTTGCCGTTATTGTCCCGATGTAAAAATTATTGTGCTTACAGTTAATTGTGAAGACCCATTTCCGAGCAAGGTTATGCAAATTGGTGCTCATGGTTTTTTAACCAAGGGGGCAGGATCTGATGAAATGGTGCGTGCTATACGTTGCGTGCATGCAGGGCAACGTTATATTGCGCCAGAAATAGCACAGCAAATTGCGCTTGCTCAGGTTACTGGGCGAACTGATGAAAACCCATTTCAAAGTTTGTCTGAGCGTGAACTGCAAATTATGCTGATGATCACCAAAGGTGAAAAAGCACAGGATATTGCTGAGCGCTTAAATTTAAGCTCTAAAACAGTAAACAGTTATCGCTATCGTATGTTTGAAAAGCTTAACGTAGGGGGCGATGTAGAGCTTACTCATTTAGCCATACGTTACAAAATGATTGATATAGATATCTCTTACTAGTCGATATATATGTCTGAATTTGATCATGCCCAGTTTTTAAAAACATTATCGAGTGAGCCTGGCGTTTATCGCATGCTCGATAATGACAACCAAGTTATTTATGTCGGTAAAGCTAAAAGTTTAAAAAAACGGGTGAGCAGTTACTTTCGCAGCAACATTACCGACAGCAAAACCCGTGTTTTAGTGAGTAATATTTGTAATATTGAAGTCACACTTACTAATACAGAAACAGAAGCGCTTCTGCTTGAAAATAACCTCATTAAGAAATATCAGCCACGTTATAATATTCTGTTACGTGATGATAAATCGTACCCGTACATATTACTCACGAATCATAAGCACCCTCGTTTAGCCTTTCATCGTGGTAGCAGAAAAGTAAAAGGCGAATATTTTGGCCCGTTTCCAAGCGCTGGAGCCGTATCAGAAAGTTTGCGCTTAATGCAAAAAATATTTCCGGTACGTCAATGTGAAGACGCTTACTACCGTGCGCGTAGTCGGCCATGCTTGCAATACCAATTAAAACGTTGCTCTGCGCCGTGTGTTAATAAAGTCTCTGAAGATGAATACGCGCAGCAAGTTGATTATGTCCGTAAATTTTTAACCGGTAAATCCCATGAAGTAATAGCCGAACTTATCGCTAAAATGGAAAAAGCCAGTGAGCAGCTTAACTTTGAACTCGCAGCTAAAGTTCGCGACCAAATTATGCTATTGCGTAAAATGCAGGAGCAGCAGTCTATCTCAGGTAATTTTGCTGAAATGGATGTTGTAGGTTTTGCCCATTTAAATGGCTTAAATGGGATTCATCTACTAATGATCCGCGATCATAAAGTGCTGGGTAGTAAGACTTACTTTCCAAAGGTGCCTAAAGACTCACAGGAGCAGGAAATCTTAACCTCTTTCTTAGGCCAATATTACTTAGCACCGGGAGCAACAGGACGCATTGCCAAAGAAATCATCTTACCATTTGAAATAGAAGAAAGTGATGCGCTCAGCGAAGCACTAACTCAAATTAGTGAACGTAAGGTATCGCTTAAAGTGGTTACCCGTGGTGAGCGTGCACAGTATTTACAGTTAGCGAATAAAAACGCATTAAATAGTATTACGGTTAAGCAAAGCACTCAAGACTCTATAAACAAGCGTTATGCTCAATTAAAGGCTACCTTGCGTCTTGATGACATTAATCGCATGGAATGTTTTGATATCAGCCACACCATGGGCGAAAACACCGTGGCCAGTTGTGTTGTCTTTGATTCTCAAGGGCCTAACAATAAAGAATATCGTCGTTACAACGTCACGGGCATAACCGGTGGCGATGATTACGCCGCTATGGAATTTGCACTAAACAAACGTTATAACAAGTTAGTGGATGAAGATAAAATTCCTGATGTTATTTTTATTGATGGTGGTAAAGGCCAATTAGGTAGGGCAGAACAATACTTTGAAAACTGGCCGCATGCAAAAATGCCACTATTAGTTGGGGTTGCAAAAGGCACTAGCCGTAAACCAGGCCTTGAAACTTTACTTATTGACGGTGGGCGTAAAACTATTCCTATGGATTCTGATGCACCCGCACTGCATTTAATTCAGCATATTCGCGATGAGTCGCATCGCTTTGCTATTGCAGGACATCGAAATAAGCGTCAAAAACAGCGAACTCAGTCGCTATTAGAAGAAATAGATGGCGTTGGTTCAAAGCGTCGACAAACATTATTAAAATATTTAGGGGGCATGCAAGGCGTAAAAGCTGCTAATATAGAACAGCTAAAGAAAGTTCCTGGGATCAGTCCTGACATGGCTGAGAAGATATTTAACCATTTGCATGACAAGGGCTAGCCCTATGTGCGAATATAGAAAAAAAGACATATCCAAGTAGTTATGTGGAATATTCCAAACACACTCACAACGTTTAGACTCTTTCTTATCCCCATTTTTTTGGTGATATTTTATATGCCTTATTCATGGGCATTCTTTGTTGCTGCCTTTATTTTTTGGCTTGCTTCAATCACTGACATACTCGATGGCTATTTAGCGCGTAAGCTTGAACAATCAACGCCTTTTGGTGCGTTTTTAGACCCTGTTGCTGATAAAGTAATGGTGTGCGCTGCTTTGGTTGCTTTATCTGAGCATTATCAATCTTTGTATATGACTATTCCTGCACTTATTATCATAAGCCGTGAAATTGTTATATCGGCGCTACGAGAATGGATGGCTGAGCAAGGCAAACGCGGCAATGTAGCTGTATCCGATATGGGTAAGTTAAAAACCGCAGCGCAAATGTTAGCCATTATTGGCCTAATTTGGCAGTACGATACCTGGATGATGTATTTAAGCTATGGCTTACTTTATATAGCGACGTTTTTAACGCTCAGTTCTATGGTGCAATATTTAGTTGCAGCATGGGCAGAATTGACCAAAAATTGATTGTAAACGTCTAATAACGCACCATTTTAGATAAAAAATAATCAAACAGTTCAAAAGTAGCATTTTTTGTGTTGACGCGTTTAATAATCTCTGTAGAATGCGTCCGTGTTGAGAGGGCATAGCCCCCTAGATAAACAAAGCGGCACTAGCTCAGTTGGTAGAGCGCGACCTTGCCAAGGTCGAGGTCACGAGTTCGAGCCTCGTGTGCCGCTCCAGTTTATCTTAAAGCTAACCTAGTATTGAGGCGGAATGGCAGAGTGGCCATGCACCGGATTGCAAATCCGTTTACCCCGGTTCGACTCCGGGTTCCGCCTCCAATCAACACTCCACACGCTTTAATTAGCAAACTCGATGCCCGAGTGGTGGAATTGGTAGACACAAGGGATTTAAAATCCCTCGACTAACAAGTCGTGCCGGTTCAAGTCCGGCCTCGGGCACCACGTTGTGGTTTGGTTACATACACCAATATGTAACTTATAAAAAATATTATTTAGAATTAATATGATGCGGCACTAGCTCAGTTGGTAGAGCGCGACCTTGCCAAGGTCGAGGTCACGAGTTCGAGCCTCGTGTGCCGCTCCATATTAGTTTTATCCACTTGCTTTAAATAGCAAACTCGATGCCCGAGTGGTGGAATTGGTAGACACAAGGGATTTAAAATCCCTCGACTAACAAGTCGTGCCGGTTCAAGTCCGGCCTCGGGCACCACTTTTAATTATTGACCAAGTTAATTAAAAGTTGATAAATACTTATTTTATGAGGCACTAACTCAGTTACCAGAACGTTTTACCGCGACATGGTCGCGCACCAACGTACAAATTACTGATAAAGTTTTATGCGGCACTAGCTCAGTTGGTAGAGCGCGACCTTGCCAAGGTCGAGGTCACGAGTTCGAGCCTCGTGTGCCGCTCCAAATTATTTGATATGTTTAGGCGGAATGGCAGAGTGGCCATGCACCGGATTGCAAATCCGTTTACCCCGGTTCGACTCCGGGTTCCGCCTCCAAATAATTACTCCACACGCTTTAACTAGCAAACTCGATGCCCGAGTGGTGGAATTGGTAGACACAAGGGATTTAAAATCCCTCGACTAACAAGTCGTGCCGGTTCAAGTCCGGCCTCGGGCACCACTTTATATTCTTTCCGTAAAATCTAATTAAATCATCATATCTTTATTACTAAGTCCCTTGAAGCACACTAATTTACTACCCCCTGTTGTTATCAATAATGGTTTGTTGCAAGGTCTGATACATACTCTTGGCTCACCAATAGACTGTCATTGAACACTTCAGACTTTTTTACAAGTTAATCAAGGTGTAGTGTAGGTCGTTAGCTAAATCATAAACTAGACTTTTTAATACCAATTCGCTTAATTAAGCGGTCTATTTTGAGGCAGGAAAAACGGGTTGATAGCTAGGCAAAAAATTCGCTATTTAGTTGTTCTAAATGAGAATTTTTTAACACAGATAGCGACACGTTTAGCCCCGCAAAATGATTGAGTATTATTGCGGATTGGTATAATAAGCGCAGTGTTAGTTATTATGGTTATGCAGTAATGTATATAAACCTAAGCAGGGATGTCGTTATAAGCATTCAGACCTACTACATAGGTTATTAAATTTACTTGTAGGATGCTTATAATGTTTGGATAAGGTGAGCTTATAGGTAGGTTGGGCGGCTTTAATAACGTCTATCTTCACACTAGTAATTTATCAGTAACTTTTAGATTAAAGTTAAATCAATAAAAAACCCGAAATGACAATGGCCGTTTCGGGTTTTTAACTTGAAGTTATAAAAACTAATTATTTATGCCAAATACCTTTTGGAATAGTTTTATTGAGTTTGTCGTTCTTACTTGGATCAAACGTCGGTAACTTTCCGGCGCGTCGCTGAGCGTTATAATCTTTAGCAAGCCACACGACAACACCTGAGAGCATAAATAATGCGATTACGTTCACTATTGCCATTAAGCCCATAGATACATCAGCTAATGTCCACACTAGTGGTAATTCGCCCAATGCACCAAACATTACCATACCTAACACTAATAACCTGAAGATCAACATGCCAGATGCGTGGTTATGTTCTAAGAATAATAAGTTCGTTTCAGCATACGAGTAGTTAGCCACAATTGATGTAAATGCAAAAAACAAAATAGCGACTGCTACAAATATGGCACCCCAGCTGCCTACATGTTCTTCAAGGGCTGCTTGTGTAAGCGCTATACCCGTTACATCTGAGCCTGGCACTAATTGCTCTGATAATAAAATAAGAGCAGCAGTTGCAGTACAAATAATAATAGTATCTACAAATACACCCAGCATTTGTACATACCCCTGTGAAGCAGGGTGAGGTGGGTTTGGTGTTGCAGTTGCTGCAGCATTCGCAGCACTACCCATACCGGCTTCGTTTGAGAACAAGCCGCGCTTGATCCCTTGGATCATCGCTTGCATTACACCATAACCAATTGCCCCCGCACCCGCTTGCTCAATACCAAAAGCACTTCTGATCACATGCATAAATACATTAGGTAACTCAGTGTAATTTACAGCACATATATAAAGTGCAACCACAAGGTAAGCAGCAGCCATAAATGGAACGGCTAATTCAGCAAATCGAGAAATGGTTTTTAGACCGCCAAATATAATAATACCTGACCCAATAACAAGAGCGATACCGACTATATAGTTAGGGATACCAAAGGCGACTTCAAAAGCCGCAGCAATAGAATTTGACTGTACTGCGTTAAAAACTAAACCAAAGGCTAAAATTAAGCACAATGAAAAGACAACACCCATCCAACGCTTACCAAGTCCGTACTCCATATAATAGGCCGGACCACCACGGAAGTTACCTTCTTCATCGCGTATTTTATAAGCTTGTGCCAATGTACTTTCAGCAAAGCTAGTAGCCATACCAATTAAAGCAATTAACCACATCCAAAAAATAGCACCTGCGCCACCTAAATAAAGTGCAACGGCAACACCTGCCATATTACCAGTACCAACACGGGCTGCTAAAGATGTACAAAATGCTTGGAAAGAAGAAATGCCGCCGTCAGAGCCTTGACGACTTTGAAACATGACTTTAATCATATGTGGAAACTGTACAAATTGGATAAAACCAAGACGTATTGTAAAAAATAGCCCTGCTGCTATTAATAAGTACACTAAAATATGACCCCATAAGAGACCACTTATACTATTTATTATATCTGTCATGTGCGTTACCTAGTGAACGAGTTGTAAATATCGGGCGCAACTTACCACAAGCACAGTAAATAGTTTAGTAAACAGCGTAAAAAAATGAGTTATCCACAGGGTTTTGTGGGTAACATGTGTGTCTAGGTGGGGTATCTTTGGGGTAAAAATTAAATGCAAAAAAGCCTTTAAAAACGCTTGCGTTAAAATCGATTCGCCCTATAATGCGACCCCACTGAGACGGCAGAGCGCAACGCATAGCGAGGCACGAGCTACTCAGTGAGTCGAGTAAAACTTAGTTTCGAAAACTTTCAAGTTTAACAAAATTAAGTGTTGACAAAAAAATAGGAAAGCGTAATATGCGCAGCCCTAGCGAGATAAAGTTAAGCGCTTTAATCGCAACGTTCTTTAACAATATAAAGCAATCATCTGTGTGGGCACTCGTACAGATTGAGTTCTAACAGCCAAGCTACTTAGGTAGTGAGGCAAGCAAATTTAGAGTCTCAATTGAACTGAGTGACCAACAGAATAGTTACTTAGGTAATTATTCAGCACAGTCAATTCAATATCGAAAGATATTAAATAAATTCAGAATTCATTGAGCTGTCGAAAGACAAAAAACTTTTTAATTGAAGAGTTTGATCATGGCTCAGATTGAACGCTGGCGGCAGGCCTAACACATGCAAGTCGAGCGGTAACA
>NZ_AUTH01000061.1:0-6355 GCF_000497975.1 Pseudoalteromonas sp. TB41
CTAGGGGCGGTTTAATCGCGGCGCGAGGTTTGTAACCTAGTGGGCTAAGTAAAAACCGAGCAACAAAGAGTAAATCGCCCCTAGGTAGAACCCAAAGGGCAGCGCCTGTTTGGCATTGATGCTGCGTTATCACCTATCTATGGGGAATAACCACACCACATAGGCTCTGCCTTGCCTAAATACCAAACAGACTGCTGCAAATTTAACCTTGAAAGGTCAACAGACCCTAAACAACTATGTAGGAGCCAGCGGCGAATTTACACCAATAGTAAAAAGCACTGAGCTGCATTTAAATATTGACTCTTTACGCGATATTGAGGTGGTTGATACACCGGGAATGAACGACCCAATAATCTCCCGTGGTAGACGTACACAAGAGTTTATAGGTCAATGTGACGTTGTTTTTGTACTCAGCAATAGCGGCCAATTTTTAGACCAATCAGATATGAGCTTGCTGGCGCAAAATATTCCCAATAAAGGTATTGAAGATATTGTACTAATTGGTTCACTGTTTGATGGGGCCTTATTGGATGAGTACCATAAGTACCCATCTATTCAAGAGGCGTTACCAGCCATTACTACAAAACTTAATAATCAGGCCAAGAGTAATGTCGACAAGGTATGTAATGAGTTTTCAGCACATCACAGTGCTGAAGATGATAATAACCAAAGCCATTTAATGAGCACTTTACAAAATGCTTTACCGCCTATATTTATTTCTTCACGCTGCTACGATTTAGCTATTAAGCCAGAACAATCATTAAATGAAGAAGAGCTACATACGATGAACCTTCTTAATAGCATGTTTGATGACTTTACGTTTAATGCCAATACGTTTGCAGCAGTGGCCAACTTTAAAAAAGTAACAAGTAAGTTAGATACTGTTAAAGCAAAAAAAGAGCAAATATTGGCCGATCGTTTTAATAACCTGTTAATAGGCTCAAAGCGTGAGGTTAAACAAAAACTAGTTCAAATTACCGATGACGTAACTTATAAGCGTAAAAACTTACTTGAAGGCGACGTTGAAAGCTTAGCGAAAAAACAGCAAGCAGTTGTTAAACGCGTAGAGGCTGGCACTGTTAAAGTTAATAGTGTTTTTGAAAAATACAGTATTCAAGCTGAAAAAACATTAACGCGATTATTAACTGACATAAATCAAGATGCGATACAGGTAAAACAAGTTCAGTCGCAATCAGGCTCGCGGGAAGAAAGCTATACAACATCCCGAGAAGTGAGTGATTCATCGTGGTACAACCCATTATCATGGGGATCAACTCGTACAGTTACATCAACTCACTACCGCACAGTTAGTTACACCTATGCAAGTGTTCATGAAGCAGTGAGTAAGCTTGAGTCATTTGTGGTTGATACCAGCAAAGCGATTTATGACGTAAGTGAAAACGCAATTCAATTAGGGTTGTTTAAACAGGATATAAAAGCATCTATTAAGGATATGTTTGATTTTTCAGATGATGACTTTGACCCCGAGATGGTTTTAATGCCATTAAACAATGCCGTTGAACGTATTACGATCCCTGCGGTTAATTTAGATCTTGATGCGCATATTAATACTATTCGGCAACAATTTAGTGCTGAGCAAGTTGAAGGCGATGACATAGCTCAGTTACGAACTGAACAGGCCCGCGTTGTCGCATTATTATTGCAAGATATTAGTGTTGAGCTAAAACAGTGCATAAATCAAATAGTAGCAAAGTTAGCTGAAGAACAAAGCAATTTTGTTCCGAGTTTAACGAAAGATCTAGTAGCAAGTGTAGAGCAGCTCAAGCAGGATTTAACTCACAAAGAAGAGGTATTAAAAGGGTACGATGACGTATTACAAAAAGTGAATACTGATTTAGCTACTTTAAGCACTAATTTATAAGTTTACTGCGGTTTAGGCATTATCGTGTTTTAAAAAACATAAATAATGCCTCAAGCACCTTTACCCATCAATAAGCGGGTAGTACGCATCTTCCCAAAGCTCGTTTGAGTTATCCATCATAAGATCAATAATAAATGGCACTAATTGCGATAAAAATTGCACGGCATCTTTTAGTTGCTCTCTATTTGCGCTGCTGTTCCATGTTGCACCACCATGCATT
The DNA here is from genome assembly GCF_000497975.1 of Pseudoalteromonas sp. TB41. Classification (NCBI taxonomy): domain Bacteria; kingdom Pseudomonadati; phylum Pseudomonadota; class Gammaproteobacteria; order Alteromonadales; family Pseudoalteromonadaceae; genus Pseudoalteromonas; species Pseudoalteromonas sp. TB41. Next base: position 2,103 of record NZ_AUTH01000061.1, read on the forward strand.
AGTTGATTACGTAATGTATATAAACGCTGTAATACGATGGAGGTGAGCTTGGCTGTTTCGTTGTTTGCTAAACCCTATTTGGCAATTTATTTTTGGCTTCATTCAATTTATGCTTAAATTCTTGCTCAGTGATGTGTCCATTATGGAACGACCAAAAAGGCTGAAAAACAAATTTATTGTCTAAAAAAACACGTATGCTGTTAGGAAATTCATTCCACAAGAAGTTATAAATATATTTGTTTTTCTTTTAATTGCCTATGAATCATGTTTTCAGCCTTGTGAATCCTTTTAATAAGGCTAATTTACTGCTTAATGGTGATAAAATCTACATTTGGTAGTCAAGATATATCTCTTTTTCCTATTTTTTCACTTATCCACTCTTCAACTTCACTTTCTACCCAGGCTACAGAGTTACCGCCTAGCTCGACCTTCATTGGAAATCCACCAGCACTCATAAAGCGATAAATAGTAGAACGACTTAAGCCTGTGATATGTAAAACTTCTTTTAATTTGATTAAACGCATGGGGTTTCTCCGGTTAGGTTAGTAGTACATATCCTTTCCGGGGGGAGTAATTTTTTACTGAGTCGAAACAAAAACGTTAAACATATACATCACTATTTTGCATAAACTATTAAGAGGGCATAATAATGCAAAATAACAAGTCACTATACGAATTTGATCACCCAGTAAGTGATGAACAAATACTTGAAGCAGCAGCTTACATAATCGCTCAAAAGCAATTTAGGGATGGGGCTTTAACATGTCCGAAAGACAGTGAAGAATATTTAAGGCATAAGCTGGCGTTAATTGAGCATGAGGTTTTTGCCGTCCTGTTCTTGGATAGCCAAAACCGCATACTTGAATTTAAAGAGTTATTTAGGGGGACTATTAACGCCGCAAGCGTATACCCACGAGAGGTAGTTAAAGAAGTATTAGCGCTAAATGCAGCATCTGTAATACTTGCGCACAATCATCCTTCAGGCGTCAGCACGCCATCACAGGCCGATAAACTTATTACCAGTAAATTACAGCAGGCGCTTAACCTAATTGATGTTTCGATAGTCGATCACATCATTATTGGTGAAACCAGTTATTCATTTGCTGAGCATGGCTTAATTTAAAGGAAGTAGGGTATGGCGATTAAAATAGAGCAAGTACCAGGGCTAAACGTGCCAGAGTCAATGTTTGATGTGATTGTAAATGCCATCACTAAACAAAGTGAATCGATAGGGAATGCGAGTGAGCGAACTATTAATTTTCGTGATAAAGATTATAGCGCAGCAGCTGGGGGCTTTCACCCAGTCGAGGTTAGGCTAGAAAAACGCGGTATTGGTTGGGAGCTTGTATACATTACTGATTTTTCATACCGGGGCCAATCGGACTATGAATTAGTAAAGGAGATTGATGTTTGCTTTGTGATTAAACGCGTGTATCACATGCTGGTGGGCTGGTTAAGTGAACGAGAAGGCAAGGAGCTTTTAACTTTATTTGTGACTAACTTTGTTGAGTATTACAACACAGGCTGCTACCAGGTCACTATTTCAACAGAATAAGGAGTTGGCTATGGCTGAAGTACAGGCGATCAAGGACCTTGATACAGTAAAGTTAATTAGTTATTTGCTTGAAAAGCGGTGTTCTAAACAGATGAGCCATATTTGGAATATAGGTCTGAACTTAGCATTGCGCATATCTGATTTATTGTCTGTTAAATTTACGGATATTCAAAACGACAGGTTACTTATATTTGAAAGTAAAACAGGCAAGCTTGCAGAGATTAAGTTAAATCAAAAAGCATTAGCATTTATCCACGAAGTACGTATCACTCACCCCAACCATGTGTACTTATTTCAATCATATCGCAATCAACAAGCTAAAGGTTCACCACCACGGCCTTTATCACGAAGGGCTGTAACAAGAGCATTTGCGTTAGTGGGTGAAGAGCTTAATTTAAAGTTAGGCACTCACTCAATGCGTAAAACCCGAGGTTACCACCTCTATCATAAAACCCAAGATATCGCCCGTGTAATGAAAATGCTTCGCCATAGCTCCGAAGCAACAACACTGCTTTACATCGGCATAACCCAGGAGGAAATTGATAAAGACTTTGAAGAGTTAGAGCTATAAGTTAATTACATATGATAGGAGTAAGTTTGTTATGTCGCTAGAAAAAGCCGTTACATGCGGTGTAGTAGGAAATGAAGTTTCCAAACAAATAACTGGCAGTTCAGAGCCGTCACTTAGTAGAACAGCTATTGCTGTAAGCTCTGGTGCTGTAGCTGGCGCTACTGTGTCTGGAGTAGTTGTGGTTGGGCTGGGCGTTGCCTCAGCACCGGTTACAGTGCCTTTAGCTGTTGCTAGTGGCTTGTTAGCTGGAGTAGCGAGCTTATTTGATTAGAAGTAAACAAAGAACGCATTTTTGCAGTGCGTTCTTTTTTTGCTTTTGTAGTGTAAATAGCGCTTCTCGTAATGCTATTTTGGGAACTTGCCATCCCTTGTATACTAAGGGTTTAAGCTTATTTAGCTAGTTGAAGGTCTCAAAACCTCGTTAAAACGAATTATGAGAAGCACAGGTCTTAATTAGAATATCATCTTTGACTATAACCAAAACAACGGTGCCCTAAGCCATATTGTTTCGTATTAAGTTTAGCAAAGTAGCTTAGTCGATAATAAAGAGCGTGGAAGTCTTGAGTAAAATTAGGATTATTAGCGTCAAGGTAGTGGTGTGCATTTTCAGGTAAATGAACTAATCGCATCGTTTCATCTAACGGTAAGCTTAGCGCGCTTGCCCATGCTTTAACTATTCGAGTAAACAAGTTATCACTTTCTGCATTTATTTTACCCGTACAGTGGTACCGGTCCTTATTGAAAAACAGCACACAATGATAATGCTGGTGGTGAGCATTGTTCTGCTCCCTAGCCCAAATATTCCTAATATTGCATGGATGTGGCGTTTTACCCTCACGGGCTTTAAGTTTTGTATCGGCTTTAATTTGCGCCACAAGAGAGGCAACAAATCGAGTACACACTTTGTTGCTATTTAGATTAATCGTATTTGAATAAGCAGGTAGCCTTAAATCAATTCTCACAGCAAACGTTCTTTTATGTTCAGCACATGCAGCAAGCATGACTTTCTCAATAGCATCTAGATAGTTAGTAACTAAAGGCTGATTGATTCTGGCTAGTGTTTGATATTGCTTGTAGGTAGGGTTGGTAGTTACTGGGTATTGTGTTGGATTATTCATTTTCTTTGTCCTGATAAGTATTGGTTCATATCAGGTGTATGAGTTGTAGTTTTTTAATTTGTATTTGGCGTGATAATAGATTCGTTACTAGTAACGCTAATAAATATTACCAAACCGAAATTTACACTAGGGGCTGTTGATCTTTGTAGTACATATATCAATCAGCCCACATTGGTAGCCACATCATAGTAAATGCTAAAGCGAGCATTGAATGATAATTTCGTTCAAGCTTTTCATACCGCGTGGCTATCCCTCTATATTGCTTAATACGGCCAAATGCATTCTCAACCAAGTGCCGATATTTATACATGCACCAGTCAATATCTTCATTGCCTACTAAACTGTTGCCCTTACGTGGAATAACGGGTGTAGCGTTATTATCACGAACAAACGCTCTCAGTTTTTCACTGTCGTAGCCTTTATCTGCGACAACCATATTACTTGTTGGGCAATTAGCTACGAGTGACTCTGCATGGACGATATCATGCGTATTTCCACAGGATAATTCATAATAAACAGGCAACCCTCCGCTATCGACTGCAAGATGAATTTTCGTAGAATTTCCACCTCGGCTCTTTCCAATTGATTCATTGTCAGCAGTTCTTGCACCGCAACTATGTTGATGAGCCCTGACAATACTGCCATCAATGAAGACCCAATCCATGTCCGCATCACGAGATAATGCGCGAAACAGTTCATTCAAAATCCCTTTTTTGGACCATAAATTAAACCGTCTGTAGATAGCACTCCAACGGCCAAAATCAGAAGGTAAATCTCGCCATGGAATACCTGTGCGCATCTTATACAGTATGCCTTCGAGCGTTTTTCTATGGTCGGGCTTATTATAAATTCGACCACTTAAGTACATTACTTTTGATAAGACATTCCATGTCCCGTCTGTTAGCATTAATCTTGGCATGTAGGTTCGGTGTAAAGTTTTCTGGCGAATTCAATTATACCTTATCTTCATGCTGTTTGTTTTTCATACCACAAAGATCAACACGCCCTA
>NZ_AUTH01000062.1:0-36214 GCF_000497975.1 Pseudoalteromonas sp. TB41
TAATGCAGATCAGTTAAGAATATTTTTATGATCACTTGACTGATCTTTCCATGGCTTCAAAATCCGATATTAGAAATAATATCGGATTTTTTTATGTCTCTCATTCAGCACTTCGATAACATGTCTTCATTTTTAAATGATGTACATACACTAGATAAACTTAAACAGGTTCTTGACCCTGATATTCTTGAGCAAGCATTTAAACATGCAGGTGTTGCTACTGTGCGTAAAAGGCGATTACCGCTAGAAGCTGTTATGTGGTCTGTAATTGGAATGAGTTTATTCCGAAACGAAACCGTTTGGGATATCGCTAATAGACTCGACATCTCTTTACCCGGAAAAAACAAACTAGTAGCGCCAAGTGCGCTAGTTCAAGGTCGGCAAAGGTTAGGCTATGAGTCAGTCCAACATACATTTCAATTACTTGCACACAAAACCTTTTCCACCCAGTCTTTTGAACAATGGTGCGGACTTAATTTACTCGCTGTAGATGGCGTTAGTTTTCGAACTCATGATAATCAAGAAAACAGAGAAGCATTTGGCAGTGACAGTAATCAACATGGAGAAGTAAGCTACCCACAAGTACGAATGTGTAGCCTTATGGAAGTATCTAGCCATTTACTGTTAGATAGCAGCTTTGACTCCCGTCGCATAGGTGAAATGAGCTTAGCTCAACGACTATTACCAGCCGTACCAGATAATTCTCTTACCTTGTTTGACCGCGGCTATTACTCATTAGGACTGTTGTATCAATGGCAAAACCAAGGAGATAACACTCACTGGATGTTACCCGCGAGGAAGGATTTACAGTATCAAGTTGAACATAGTATAAATGACAATGATAAAATAGTGATTTTGTCCACAAGTCCTCAAGCCAGAAAGAAATTTGAGTCATTACCAGAGACCATGATGGCAAGATTAACCACCTATAAAGTGGATGGAAAAAGCTATCGTGTACTCAGCTCTCTCATTGACCCTTTACGATTTCCATATGAAGAATTAACAGAGGTTTATACTCAACGCTGGGAAATTGAGCTGGCGTTTAGAGAAATAAAGCAGGGATTGAATCATAGCAAACACACGTTACGTAGTAAGAAACCAGACATGGTACGTCAAGAGTTATGGGGGTTATTACTCGCTTACAATTTAATACGTATCATCATGCTTGATGCAACTAAAGATGAGGATATTTTGCCTACACAGCTAAGCTTTAGCCAATCTATGCGACAGGTTATCGCTTTCTTTATGTTTACGCCAATACATAGTGCAAGTAAGTTGCCTATTCATTACGATGAGTTACTGACAACACTTAGATTGTTTATTTTACCCGATAGATTACCAGATAGGCATTATCCAAGGGTGATAAGAAAGAAGCCGAATAAGTACCCCTATAAAAGAAAATGCCAGTCAGTTCTTAACTGACTGGCATTACGCATTAGCGGGTTATTTAACAAGTTTGAATATAGGCCGTTCTTGCGCGTGTGGTATGTTAGTTGGCTTTTTAAGTGCTTGGTTTCTAAACATGGTAGCGCGTTTGTGTACCACGTTCATTGATTCTATTTTATCCCAGTTATCTGGCTGCTCTATTGTGGCGCCTAAATCCATGACTATTGAGTAGGCTACACCGCCATCGTCTTGGTGGGCTGCTGTTCCCTCTGGCATATAGTGTTTTATTTTATGTTTAAGTATGGTTTCTATGCCTGTTGTGTTTTGGCCGCGCACTATTGCGACTCCGGTTATACACAACGCCATTGTTAAACAGATAAACATTACTATGAGTAATGGCATTTAAATTCCCTCTTTAGTTAGTGAGCGAGTAAATTTTTTAACTGGGTATATAGCAACAACACCTAACGATAGTATGTTAAGCGCGACAACGCTAAAGCTATAAGCGGGTGATAGCATGCTGTTATCTAGCAGGCCGCGCATAATAAATTGTATTAGCTGCACAACCGATTGAGCTAGTGCAAGGTATAAGCAAAACCGCGCTGTTGTTGAGAACGTGCAACCTCTAATGCTATGCATAAAAAATAACGCAACGACAAATGCCATTGAGCAACTAAACATAGTGAAGTAAAAAAACTGCCTGAGTGCTAGCTTGCTCATTTCTATTGTAATTATGTATTGAGCTAAGCTTGAGCTTACAAAGTGAAATACCATCACTGTAAGTGCTGCAATAAAGCATGAATGCATTGTGTGATCATCAATTGATTTTAAATTACTTTTACCGCCAAAAAACAATGCTGAGCGGTGTTTATTAAGCGTTGCGAGCAAAAATACAATAATGAGTATTTCTAAAGCTCTTATTGTCCAGTCTGTGGCGGTTATAAAATCAATCATGTGGTTTCCTTGGTGGTGTAATTAACCAGCATTAATGCTGGTTAATATTTTTAATGGCTTATTTCTTTTTTGGTGGCTCTACACCGCCGCCACCGCCGCCATTTTTAGCTTTTGCTACACCAGCATTGATGTGTGCTAATTTTCCGTGTGCATTTTGCTTGTTCATACTGTGTTCCTTTTGTTTGTTAAAAGATTCCTAATTAAGGAGTCAATTTCATTGTAATGATAAATTTTATAATAGCAATAAAAACACTGTATATTAATCCAGTTTAATCTTTCGAACACATTGATTTTCAACAACTTATTTGTTGTTATTTTTACCTGTTTTTGACACGTGTTTTTAGCTTTTATTTTATTTACATTAGTAATGGCAATGAGTTATAACTTTTGTTGTATGAACATTTTCAAGGCGTTAATCATCCGAGCATGATTTTAAAACTGGCTTAAATAGCGCTAAGATTAATTTAAATTTTTTTATAAATAGGGTTATTTGATGATTGATTCTAATGTTGATGTGGGACCAGGCATAAAAGAACTGGAGACAAATTTAGATAATAGTCTTTTAAGTGACTCTACTTTTATTGGTCGTGCCAGTGGTAACAGTATGGAAGGTGTTGGGATATTTAGCGGGGATTTATTAATTATTGATAGAGCGGCAAAAGTAAAACACGGTGATGTGATTGTTGCGGTGTTAAATGGCTTGTTTGTTTGCAAAATAGCTGATTTAAAAAACAACCGGCTGTTATCGGCTAACCCTGATCACCCAGCGGTGAAAATAACTGGGTATGATGAATATAGCGTTGAAGGTGTTGTTGGCCAGTCGATTAGATTGCACAGAACGAGTAACTTTTTGGGGTGACTGAAACCAGTCCCCCTCAATGGGGATTTATACAGGCATTAAAAAGCCCGCTAGGTGCGAGCTTTAAAAATTCAATTAATGTATTTGATGTACTTTACAAACAATAGATACTTTAGCCCCAATCATAATACCTAATATTGCAAACGCAATATTTTCAATTGGCATACCTGCAAAACGTATACCTAGTAGCACAAACACCAAGCAGACAATAACACTAAAATTAACGCGACTTGTTCCTATAGTCAAAAATACTACTAAAAAACTAAACACAAAAAAGGCGGTAAGCATCCTCTCTCCAACATTTGAAATGAATTTTGTATTTATTAAGCCAATAAGCAGCCTACCATTCAATAAAAAGGTCATTATTTATCAAAATAATTCATATTTAGAAATTTGGAACACAAAAAAACCCGCTAGTTAGCGGGCTATTTTATTTAATTTTGCTTTTTATATAATTCGCCAAGGCCATAAACAACTCACTTGCTGGACCTGCGAGCGCTACGTTTGGATTATCTTCATTTTGTTGCCGGCTATGGAAAGAGAACTTAACAATAGTCAGCAATAAGGTTAAGCCTGTACCAAGTATAAATGCAACTAAAGTTATGATTGATCCTGAGTAAAGCATTTTATTACTCATACTTTCTGGCTCTTCTTTTTTTATTTCTTTGTTTTCTTTTTTACTTTCATCTGCTGGTTTTGAGACTTCTACCAATTTTGTTGGTTGGCCCTGATGGTGAACAATATGCATTAATGAATCTTTACTAACTTCAAGGCCTGTTTTTAAAAAGCATACGGCTAACCCCATGGCAATAATAAAACCAAAAACCTTAAAACCAAGATATATTTTTTCTTCAAGTACGTTGAATTCGATTATTTTTGAGTTTTGCTCATTATTGACGTTAACATTTGAGCTACTAACGTCACCAGCAATATCAAACCCATCATTTTTATTTTCACCTGACATAAAAAAGCCCTTAAATTAAAGGGCTAGATTATATTAATAATTTGTTTGGCTCAACTTTATAAAGTTAGGTAGCCTAAATTCTTCAAGCGATAATACATGGCAGCTTCCGAAACTTGAAAAATCTCCGCTAACTGTTTTATGTTACTAATACCTTTAACAAATAGCATTGTTTTAATTGCATCAAGCGGCATTAACAACTGAGCTGCAAAGTTGTTTGCCTCACGCTCTTGCCATACTGGTGAGTTTGAGCTGAACGTATTTGAGTCATCTCGAAAACAAGGATTTTGAGGGTTAACGTGATTAAGAACGTGATGACCAAGTTCGTGCGCTAATGTAAAGCGATTACGGTTAGTGCTTTCTGTACTATTGCAGTAAATTACTCTTTGACCTTGATTATTAATTTCAGCTAGGCCACTTAAGCCTCTGTAATCATTATGATCAGGGTTAAAAGGATTAATAGAGTCAACTTTAATGTTCAGTTTTTCTGCAATATCTTGGATATTTACAGGTAGACGCCAGTCCCAGTTGGCATCAAGTATATTCTTGACTGCTGGCAATTCCATAATAAACCTCACGACAAAAACAGCCGTTATTGGCTGTTAACTAATAAATAAGACTACTAATATTAAGAATAGTTGCATAAATAAGGTAAGCAACTTAAATGATGTTTATGTTTAGTTAAGTTAACTTAATGGTGTGTAAAGTAACTGAAGTTAAGTACCTAGTCAATTAATTATGATACAAACTGTGTTATATCGGGACCCCTGAAAACTAAAAAGGTGACCCTATAGTCACCCCTTAACCTTTAAAACCCTTTAAATACTTACTTATCAGTCCAATCAAGCATGGGGGCAACAGAAAAGCGTCGATTTAAAGTACGTTTATCCAAAATGTAGTCCTCAAAAATTTATAATTTAAGCACAGCTTAAAAGGCGCTGCATTTTACACAAAAGCCCCATGCGCAGCAATATTAAGCAAACACCTGCAAGCCAAAGTATTGTGCGATACCATTTAAAATATTCGTTACTGCGACTGAGCTTAAAATTAACCCCATAATTCGGCTAATAATACTTGCCCCACTATCACCTATTATTTTATGTACATGCGTAGCAAGTAATAACAAAATAAGTACCACCACTAAAACGGCCAGCATCATTGATGAGGTAATCATTTGTTCAACCCAAGTATATTCTTCATTACGCGTCATTAATACCGCACCTAACATAGCGCCTGGGCTTGCAATTGAGGGTATAGCCAGCGGAAAAATAGCGGTTTCAGTGCTATCGCGAACACTTTTAATTTCAGCTTCGGGTTTACTTTCACCAAACGTCATGGAGAGTGCAAAAATTAATAAGATCAACCCACCGGCTATTTGAAATGCCGATAGTGGAATCTCAATCACATTGAGTAATTGCTCACCGGCAACCACAAAAAATAACAGTACTAAAGCAGATACACCCACTGCTTTAAAAATTACTTTACGCTTAAACTTGTCGTCATCACCCCGAGTTACGGCGATAAAAACCGGAATTGTGCCGATTGGATCGATAACTGCAAAAAAGAAAATAAATATGGCTAATAGTTCATGCATTAATGAATACCTTTTCACAAAAGCGGTTAATAAAACGCTGCAACTACAATACAGTATGTTAGTATATCACGGCAAAGTAAGGATGAGAGAAGATGAATATAGAATCACTCGTAAGTAAAGCAAAACAAATATGCGACAACCGTGGTGCGCGATTCACACCTATTCGCGAAAAGGTATTTCGTTTATTAGCAAGCGCTCAAGGTGGTGTGGGTGCATACGATTTGCTAGAGCAATTAAAAGTCACTGAAACAGGCGCAAAACCTGCGACAATTTATCGTGCTTTAGACTTTTTAGCAGAACTCGGTTTTATTCATAAAATTGAAAGCACTAACGCATTCATGTTGTGTCATCACTTTGATCATATTCATCCTGTTCAATTACTAATTTGCGATACATGTGGGTTTGTTAAAGAGCTGCATTCAACAGTAATTTCACATGAGCTCAATAACTTAGCAGCCGAAAGTGGCTTTGTAGTTTCTGGGCAAACCATAGAAGCACACGGTAAATGTGACGCTTGTCGAGCATAGCTGAGCGACTATAGCTATACTTTACGTATACCCTCTATCAGTACCAATTTAAGGATATATAATATGAATGTAGAGTTCATTAATCCCTTTTTATCTTCTTTGATGAATGTATTGAGCACCATGGCTCAAACTCAGTTAAAACCAGGTAAACCTCGCATTAAAACCGATGAAGTAGCCTGTGGTGATGTATCGGGATTAATTGGTATGGTTGGCCCCCAAACTCGCGGTTCATTTTCAATAACCTTCGACGAAAGTTTAGCGCTGACTATAATGGAACGTATGTTAGGTGAGCGACCTGACAGCGTAAATGAAGAAGTCACTGACATGGTCGGCGAAATAACCAATATGGTCACCGGTGGTGCTAAAAACCTATTAGGTGAAAAAGGCTATGACTTTGCCATGGCAACCCCCATTGTTGTGTCTGGTAAAAACCATACTATTACGCATAAAAGTGACGGCAAAAAAATTATTATGCCATTTACCAGTGATGCAGGTAATGCAAACATTGAAGTGAGCTTCGATAAGCTATGAGCTGGTCGCAAACCACGATTACATTAAAGCCTCGCTCGCGGGGCTTTCACTTAATTGATAACGACATACTGACTAAACTCCCACAGCTGAGCCAACTAAAAATAGGTTTATTACACTTATTTATTCAACACACCTCTGCCAGCTTAACCATTAATGAAAATGCCGATCCGACCGTGCGTATGGATATGGAAAGCCACTTCAATCAGTTTGTACCTGAGCGCCAGCCTTATTATCGTCATGACTATGAGGGCGATGATGATATGCCTGCTCATATTAAAACCAGCACTTTAGGTTGCGAGTTAACGATACCTATTAATGATGGTCAATTAGCGCTGGGGACTTGGCAAGGAATATACTTAGGCGAACATCGCGACCATGGCGGGGCTAGGCGTATTATTGCCACTTTGCAAGGCGAAACGTTTTAGAGCTAGGTTTTAGGTTTTACAACACAGATCGTTCGCATCCATTGAGCACTTCAAATCTAATAAAAATTATATAAATTAAATTTATAATGATTCACATGTGGATTATTGTTTGCTATTTGAAAATGAATATCTGGAAAGTAAATAAGATTGGAGCGGTACACGAGGCTCGAACTCGTGACCTCGACCTTGGCAAGGTCGCGCTCTACCAACTGAGCTAGTACCGCATTATATGAAGATTCTAGGTCCTAGGTTCTGTCAAAATTAAACCTTGTTCCTTTCGCCTTTCATCTTGAATCTTTATTTCTACTACAATTTCTTTTGGTGAGAAATTGGAGCGGCACACGAGGCTCGAACTCGTGACCTCGACCTTGGCAAGGTCGCGCTCTACCAACTGAGCTAGTGCCGCATTCAAAATAGTCAGTAATTCGTCCGTTAGTGCGCGACGGGTCGCGTCCTACATTCTGGCAACTGAGCTAGTGCCGCATTCAAAATAGTCAGTAATTTGTCCGTTGGTGCGCGACAGGTCGCGTCCTACATTCTGGCAACTGAGCTAGTGCCGCATTATATCAATTTTAACTTTTCATCTTGAACTACAATTTCTTTGGTGAGAAATTGGAGCGGCACACGAGGCTCGAACTCGTGACCTCGACCTTGGCAAGGTCGCGCTCTACCAACTGAGCTAGTGCCGCATTCAAAATAGTCAGTAATTCGTCCGTTGGTGCGCGACAGGGCGCGTTCAACATTCTGGCAACTGAGCTAGTGCCGCATTCAAAAGTCAAAGCTCAAACACACTAACCCCGCGGGGGTTATCGTCTTGAGCGGGGCAGGATTCTACAATAATTAGGGTGCTTTGCAAGTATTTTTTATAAATTAAAAAACTTTTCTCGGTAAACCTTTAATTCCATAATCGAATCTTTAATGTCGTCTAACGCTAAATGTGACCCTTTTTTATTCACTTGAGCCAATACATCTGGTTTCCAACGACGAGCAAGTTCTTTAATGGTACTTACATCTAAATTACGGTAATGAAAAAAGTCTTCAAGCTCACGCATATACTTATTCATAAAACGACGGTCTTGGCCAATCGAGTTACCACACATAGGTGAAGCACCCGCTGGTACCCATTGCTTTAAAAACGCGAGGGTTTGCTCAGCGGCATAAGCTTCATCGAAAGTACTTGCCTTACAACGCGCTGTAAGCCCTGATTTGCCATGCTGAGTTGTACACCACTCATCCATACCATCAAGTAGTTCATCACTTTGATGAATGGCAATGGTTGGGCCTTCGGCTAATATATTCAGATCAGCGTCAGTGACAACAGTTGCAATTTCAAGTATTTTGTCAGTCTCTGGTTCAAGTCCGGTCATTTCCAGATCGAGCCAAATTAAATTTGATTTATTAATAGTCATAATTACCTTAAACGGTGCTTTTCTTTAGATCCAACGCATTTCGATATATCATATTAGCATCAACCGTCGAGCTAAAGCTTTTTTTGGCAAACTCGGCATTTAACTCAGGTTATAGGCCTCAAGTGGCAAAACAGAAAAAATTAAGTAAAGGCCAATCCCGTAGGATCAAGGCCAATCATCAAAAGCGCTTATCGAATGCCGATACAAAACCGGCAAAAGTCGGCGCGCAAGAATGGCAAACAGATAATTTAGGTCAAGTGGAAAATGCGATTGTTATTAGCCGCTTTGGACAACATGCCGATGTAGAAACACAAAACGGTGATGTATTACGTTGTAATATTCGTCGTACCGTATCGAACTTGGTTTGCGGCGATGAAGTATTGTTTCGCCGTGCAAAAGTAAGTGAAGGTGATTTAGCGGGTGTTATTGAAGCAACTCAAGAGCGCCGTTCACAACTCACGCGCCCCGATTTTTATGATGGGGTTAAAGTGATTGCCGCTAATATTGATCAAATTTTAATGGTTTCAGCGGTACTGCCAGAGTTTACCCCGAGCATTATTGACCGCTATTTAATTGCCTGTGAAGACATGGGTATCGAACCCATTTTAGTACTGAATAAAATTGATTTAATTGATGAAGCTGGTTTAAACGAAATACAACAAATCCTCGACATTTACCGTAACCTTAATTATCAGGTGCTGCTAGTTAGTAATATAACTGGCGAAGGCATTAATGAGTTAAAAGAAGTACTTGCGGGCAAAAATAATATTTTTGTTGGTCAAAGTGGCGTGGGTAAATCTACCTTAGTTAACACTGTACTGCCGGATGCTGAAATTTTGACTAAAGAAGTGTCTGAAAACAGCGGGCTTGGCCAGCACACCACCACGGTATCACGCCTTCATCATTTACCGAGTGGGGGTAATTTAATTGACTCACCGGGAATTCGTGAATTTGGCCTATGGCATTTAGATGTTGAACGCGTCACTTGGTGCTTTAAAGAATTTAGAGAATTTATAGGCGGATGCCGGTTTAGAGATTGTAAACATTTAAACGATCCGGGCTGTATAATTAAACAAGCGGTAGCCGATGGCGATATTTCAAAATTACGCTTTGAAAGCTACCACCGTATTTTAGAAACCATGGCCGATGGCCGTGCAGGCGCTCGTGCGCCCCGCGTATAATAAGGGAATAACCTGTGAGTTTAGATAAATTTAAAATCGCCATGCAGTATGCCATGCCAAAACACTTTATTTCTCGTGTGGTAGGTAAACTTGCTGCAGCAAAAGCCGGTGCGTTAACAACCACATTAATTAAATTATTTATTAAACAATATAAAATAGATATGAGCGAAGCTAAATATTCAGATCCGGCTCATTACAAAAGCTTTAATGAATTTTTTACCCGTCCGTTAAAAGACGGTGTGCGTCCTATGGTTGAAGATGAAGAAATTATTATTCATCCAGTAGACGGCGCAATTAGCCAACTAGGCGACATTGTTGATGGTCAACTTATTCAAGCTAAAGGCCACGATTACAGCTTACAAGCATTGTTAGGTGGATCACAAGACGACACAACCCCGTTTTTAGGCGGTAAATTTGCAACTATTTACTTGGCACCAAAAGATTACCACCGTATTCATATGCCAATTGATGGCACGCTAAGCAAAATGATTTATGTACCGGGCGATTTATTTTCAGTAAACCCACTTACCGCTCAAAACGTACCAAATTTATTTGCCCGTAACGAGCGTGTAGTGGCTATTTTTGAAACTGAAATTGGCCCGCTAGCTATGGTTTTAGTAGGCGCAACCATTGTTGCCAGCATAGAAACTATTTGGGCTGGCACAGTGACTCCACCAGCTGGCAGTGATGTGTTTAGCTGGAACTACCCAACTAAAGGCGAAAACGCGATCACCCTTAAGAAAGGGGAAGAAATGGGTCGCTTTAAATTAGGCTCAACGGTTGTGCTCGCATGGGGTGCGAACAAAGCAGAAATATTAGACGATCAACTCCCAGAGGTAGTTACTCGTTTAGGCACTGCCTTTGCAAAAATTGATGATTAATAGGTAGTGTCAGTTCGAGCTTAAAAAAACACCGCGTTTATTTTCAATAACCGCGGTGTTCTTTTCTTGTAGACGTAGAGCTTACTCACGTTAAAAGCCAAGCTTTTCATTACTCATACCCGCCACACTCTTTACACGCTAAATCCTTAGTCATCTTAAAATGCTGTTGCTTTAAGCTTAATGCGTCAAACGTTATAAACACATTCCCCTTAAAATGACCTAACAACATATTGAGGGTTAATTGTGCCTGCATTGACCCAACAATCCCAAGTAAAGGGCTAATTACCCCGGCATTACTACAATTTATAACCGGTGCATCGCTACTTTGAGGGTAAACACAGCCATAACATGGGCTGTCACTTTGTCTAAAATCAAACCCCATTAATTGCCCTTGAGTTGCCAGCGCAGCCCCTGTAATTAAGCGAGTGTTATTAGCAATGCAATAGCGATTAACCGCATAACGGGTACTAAAGTTATCAGAGCAATCAAGCACTATATCGGCGTTTTTTAAGAGCAACGCACTGTTGGTATCATCCAGCTTTTGAGTGTGGGTTATTATATTTATTTGATTGTTAAGGCTCGCAAGCACCTTTCCAGCCGCGCGAACTTTGTTTTGCCCCAAATGATTTACTTTATAGAGCACTTGGCGCTGCAAGTTAGACAGTTCAACTACATCGTCATCAATTAAAATAAGCGACCCAATGCCAGCTGCCGCTAAATACAGCAGCGCAGGACTACCTAAGCCACCTGCACCAACTACGGCAACCGTTGAACGTTTCAGCGTTAACTGCCCGTCAAGCCCCACTTCATCAAGTAATATGTGGCGGCTGTAACGCAAGGTTTCTTTATCATTTAACGTTTGCGATGTATCAGTCATATTTCGTATTAATCGCGGTTTGTAGTGATCTAATTGCTGAAACATGATCAGGCGCTTCACTAATGGCACGTACCACAGCTACGCTACCAACCCCCGAATTTGCTACTTCAGTTGCGCGGCTTAAATCAATACCGCCAATAGCGACTGTAGGGTAACTCTGCATAAGCGGTACAAATTTATTGAGCTTTTCAAGCCCTTGTATTTGCCCTGTCATGTCTTTGGTCGTCGTTGGGTAAATAGCACCAAACGCCATGTAGCTTGGGCGGTAATTATGCGCCCGAAGCATTTCATAAAAGCCATGGGTAGAGAGACCAAGTCGCAGGCCTGCTTCTTTTATAGCAACTAAGTTTGCACTCTCTAAGTCTTCTTGCCCTAAATGCACCCCATAGGCGCCATGTTTGATGGCAAGTTGCCAGTAATCATTTATAAATACCTGCGCATTATACTGCTCACCCAAGGTGACCGCTTTGGCAATCAGTTCATCTAGCTCATTCTGCGTTTTATTTTTAACACGAAGCTGAGCTGTTTTAATTCCTTGCTGTAAGCACTTTTCTAGCCATTCAATACTATCAACCACACCATAGAGGCCAAGCTTTTTACTTTCACAGGCTGCAAAATCAGCAGCCATATTAAAATCAAGCGGCACATCAAAATCCAACTCATCACCTAACCAGCTACCCGGTTCAATCACCTGAGGGTAATGCGCTAAATCGGTAGGAAACTGCGTTTGTGCAACCGGCCCTATGCCCTCGCCATAGCGAACTGATTGCTTTAAACCTTGGTTTATATAGGCTTTAGCTAAAATAAACGCATCTTTTAACGGGTAGTCTTTTGCAAGACACGCAGCAATTACTGACGCCATACTGCACCCTGTACCATGGCTATGAGGAACTTGAATTTTTTCATTACCTAGCCAATAGTCTTCACCGTTTTGTGTGCAGTAATCAATGCAATACCCGCTTGGGTAATCCCAATGTCCGCCTTTAATCACCACCGCTTTTGCGCCCCACGCCATCAGCTTACTCGCCGCTTCTTTAATCGCTGCAGGGCCAATTAAATACACACCCGTTAATAACTGGGTTTCGTGGGTATTTGGGGTAATTACATCCACCAGCGGTAGTAAACATTCTTTTATCGCACTTACGGTGTCTTCTTCTGTTAGTAAGTCACCGCTTGAGGCAATAGCCACAGGGTCATACACAATAACCGGCGGGGTTGGCCATTTGGCTTTGTAATGGCTTATGTGCTCACTAATTAACTGAATTTGCTGCACATTGGCAAGCATACCAATTTTTATCACTTTGGCTTTCATGTCTTTTTCAAGTGCAAGCAACTGGGACTCAATAATATCGGTAGACACTGCATTAATGGCCTCTACACCTAAGCTATTTTGAGCGGTAAGCGCGGTGATTGCTGTACAACCATGCACACCAAAACTTTGCATTGCCTTAATATCGGCTTGAATACCCGCGCCGCCGCCAGAATCAGAGCCAGCAATTGTCCACACTACGTTTGTCATATTTTTCTTTCCTTACTGCTGATGCCAAAATGGCATACCCATTGTTGGGGTTGAGGGGGTTGCAACGTCTTTTTCGGGCATTGCTTTGGCATTGTATGCAAAGCGCCCTGCCTCTACCGCAGCTTTAAATGCACGGCTCATAGTCACTGGGCAACCCGCCCCTGCAATGGCTGAATTTAATAATACCGCATCATACCCTAATTCAAGTGCTTGGCAGGCATGCGATGGTAAACCTAACCCGGCATCAACAATTAATGTTGTATTAGGCAGGCGTTCTCTAATGGTTTTTAAATTATAACTATTTAACAATCCTTTACCGGTGCCAATAGGCGCGCCCCACGGCATTAGCACCTCACAGCCTAATCCATTCAAGCGCTGACACAGCACTAAATCATCAGTGCAATAAGGCAGTACTTTAAACCCATCATCAATCAATATTTTTGTGGCTTCAAGTAATGCAAAGGGATCGGGCTGTAAATTATAGTCATCGCCTATTAATTCAAGTTTTATCCAATCGGTAGCAAATACTTCTCGGCACATTTTAGCTAGGTTAATAGCCTCTTTGACGCTGTGGCATCCGGCAGTATTAGGCAGTATTTTTAAACCGGTGTTTTTAATTAATTGCCAAAAATCATTCCCTGCCGCCGCGTTTTGTTGTCGTCTAAGTGACACGGTGACTATCTCAGCACCTGAGGCTTTAATCGATTGCGTCATGATATCTGGTGACGGATATAACGCAGATCCAATTAACAAGCGACTATTGATTGGTTCACCATAAATTGTTAAACAGTCTTTGCTTTGCATAGCACTATCCACCTTGGATAGGTGACAATAACTCAATACTGTCACCTTCATTTATAACAACGTGGCTATGGCGACTCTGAGGAATAAACTCTCCATTTACAGCCACGGCATAAGGCGCCATCGCACCCACGTTTTTTACTATTTCCAGCAGCGCATGGCTAGTCACATTTAAAGGCTCACCATTAATTGTAATGTTCATTTAATACTCACTCTATTTGCGATAATGCTTGTGCCACAAGCGCGGGTGCCAACATATAGCCGTGGCGATATAAGCCATTGATACTGATAACCTTGCTCGTTTTTTTTACCTGTGGGCGATTATCGCTAAACGCTGGGCGTAAGCCTGTTTGAATATTTAATAATCGCGCTTCGGCAAAGCCACTATGAACAGTGTAGGCCGCTGATAATAGTTCAAGGGTTGAGCGCACAGTTGCAGGACCTGTATCTTGCGATTCGATCTCCGTTGCCCCTATGACATATTCATGATTAGGTTTAGGTGCAATATAAATAGGGTAACGCGGATGCATTAAACGCACAGGCCGCGTTAAGTTAACCTCAGGGGCGTATAACCTTGCCACTTCCCCGCGCACGCCTCGAAGTGGCTGATCTTGTTTGGCTCCAAGCCCTCTGCAATCAATAATGTAATCAAACTCTCGATTATTCACTTTATTATCAAAGATGCTGGCGCGTTGATTAAACACAAACTTTACTTTGCGCTTATTTAGCAACCTAAAGCTGGCTTTATAAAAGGCTTGGTTATCTATTTGCGCTTCACCGGATAAAAATAGCCCTTGATTAAAACGCCCTGTAAGCTCAGGTTCTAAATCCGCTATTTGCTGCGTATTAACCGCTTTGGCACTAAAATTTAGTAACGGCTTTATTCGCTGTGCAAAACTTTGTAAGTCGCCTTTATCCTGCGGGTGAGCAACCACTAAGGTGCCCTGCTGTTGAAAGAACACCTCACTGTTTAACTCATCTAAAATAGCAGGCCAGCGAGCAATAGAATCTACTCCCAATAGTGCTAAATCATGTTCACACATAACCGACTCAGCTAGTGGTGCCAGCATAGCCGCCGCCACTTTACCCGCACTATTTTGAGTATGCTCGTCATCAGCTTCAAATACAGTAATACGGTGCTGCTTACTTAACTCAAGCGCCGCCAACCGCCCCGCTAAACCAAAGCCCACCACAGCAATGTCATAAAACATAAACACTCCTACATTTAGCTGCGAGCTGCGGGTCTCTGGCTTCGAGCAACAAGATGTTAAGATAAACATTTCGCTACTCGATGCTCGCAACTCGCAACCTATTTTATATTGCTTTATGGTAAATCTCTGAGCCTGTTTGTTTAAACTCTTCAGATTTAGCTTTCATCTCGGCCTCTACATCAACCATTTTGATTTCAATGGCATCACCCACGTTATTAGGATCAATACCGCGCGCTTCTAGATCTTTGGCGTAGTCACGTACTTCTTGGGTTATTTTCATCGAACAAAATTTAGGACCACACATGGAGCAAAAGTGGGCTACTTTTCCTGATTCTTGCGGCAGTGTTTCATCATGGTATTCACGAGCGCGAACAGGGTCTAAACCAATGTTGAATTGGTCGTGCCACCTAAATTCAAAGCGTGCTTTTGATAAAGCATTGTCTCGCTCTTGTGCACCGGGGTGACCTTTGGCTAAATCGGCGGCATGAGCAGCAATTTTATAGGTGATAAGGCCTTCTTTAACGTCTTCTTTATTTGGCAAACCTAAATGTTCTTTCGGTGTTACATAACACAGCATGGCACAGCCATACCAAGCTATTTGCGCAGCCCCAATCCCTGAGGTTATATGGTCATACCCTGGTGCAATATCTGTGGTGAGTGGGCCTAAGGTATAAAAGGGCGCTTCGTCACAATGTTTAAGTTGCTCTTCCATATTGGCTTTGATCATATGCATAGGCACATGCCCAGGGCCTTCTATGAACACTTGTACATCATGCTTCCAAGCTATTTTAGTCAGTTCGCCTAAGGTACGAAGCTCACTAAATTGCGCTTCATCGTTAGCATCAGCAATAGAGCCTGGGCGAAGGCCATCGCCTAATGAAAAACACACATCGTATTGTTTTAAAATTTCACAAATATCTTCAAAATGCGTGTATAAAAAGTTTTCTTTGTGATGAGCTAGGCACCATTTAGCCATAATAGAGCCACCGCGCGATACAATGCCTGTTACGCGTTTTGCTGTCATAGGCACATAGCGCAGCAGTACACCAGCATGAATAGTAAAGTAATCAACACCTTGCTCGGCTTGCTCAATCAGCGTGTCACGAAATATTTCCCACGTTAAGTCTTCAGCTACGCCATTTACTTTTTCAAGGGCCTGATAAATGGGTACAGTACCAATAGGGACTGGCGAATTACGCACTAGCCATTCGCGGGTTTCGTGAATGTAGCGCCCAGTTGATAAATCCATTACGGTGTCGGCACCCCAACGGGTTGACCACACCATTTTTTCAACTTCTTCCTCAATGGATGAACCCACTGATGAATTACCTATATTGGCGTTAACTTTAACTAAAAAGTTGCGACCAACAATCATAGGTTCGGTTTCTGGATGATTAATATTGTTAGGTAAAATAGCGCGACCACGCGCTATTTCAGCACGCACAAATTCAGGAGTAATAAACTCAGGAATACTCGCGCCAAACGATTCCCCTTTATGTTGTGCCGCGAGAAGCTCTTCACGTATTTGCGCACGCCCCATGTTTTCACGTATCGCTACATATTCCATTTCTGGGGTAACTATCCCTTGGCGGGCATAGTGCATTTGCGTTACGTTTTTACCCGCTTTTGCACGGCGAATTTTTGGTAAATGCTCAAAGCGAATATGATCAAGCCCATCGTCAGCCATACGCTGCTGCGCAAACTGTGAGGTAACTGACTCAAGTACTTCAGTATCACCACGGCTTTCAATCCACTGCTCACGGTATTTATCAAGCCCTTTACGTACATCTAATTCAAAATTAGGATCGGTATACGGGCCAGATGTATCGTAAACACGCAGCTGCTCATTTGACTCATACACAGGGTTTTCATCTGTGCCACCTATGAATGTATCGCTTAATGTTATTTCGCGCATACCCACACGCACGCCTTGCTGGGTTCCTTCAACATACACTTTATGAGAGCTTGGAAATGGTTGACCCGTTAGGTTATAAATATAGTCAGATGCAGCAGCACGAGTTTCTCGGCGCGACGATTTGTTTGTAGTGTTTGACATGACTTACCTCATTGCTTAAGGGTTGTCTTGCCAGATATTCCAATGGAATAGAGAAAGATCGTAAAGTAGCTTTATGCCACTTTGCAGCCTAAATTGACGGGTTTGATTTTGTTGTACGCATAAAAAAAGACGCACAAGCGTCCCGTTTAGGCAGCTTGTTCCCTACGCAGGTATTAACCTGATCAGGTTCACGGATCCCGCTTTCGCGATCTCAGCCTAAATAAAACTTAGGCACTCCGACAAGTAGTTAAATTGTTCGTTGATTTGATAATGTTTTAATCAAATCTGCTATGAGTGTACGCCAGTTGAAAATTCCCTGCAAGGGGCTGTTTTTCAAAATGTGTAAAATTTACTTAGGGATAAACACAAATTTTTGCTCGCCTTGCATCACCAATTTTTGGTCTTGCAGGTTAAGCTCGGCACCTTGCTTAAGCGCTTGTAAAAACTGCTGTTCAAACTCATCCAGTTCAGGGCCGCATGATTTGCGTGTCATACCTAATTTACTTACGCTCAAGCTGCTATCTTCAAGCGAACCTTCACCAAAAAACTTATTGCATCCGGCAAAGCCATTTATTTGTAGCGCTTCTATAAAGCTCATTGATGCTTTAAAAGATGCGGGAATAGCCAAACCATCAACCTTTGATAATTGCCATTGTGTATATTTTAGCTGCTCAGTGGTAACTGTCCCTGTTGATGCGCAACCAACACATAAACCGATTACAAGCATCGGTATTGCTGCTAATTTCATGTTACTACTAACTTATTGTCTAATTAATGTAATAGTATCAATATTTGTCAGGTTTATCCGTTAAAAATGCATGTTTTAAATGTAAATTTTTGTTCTAAGCTAGTTTAAAAGCAGTGCTATTTGGAATTAAGCAATTGCTTGGAATAAGTTATCTATCTGTGGTGGTAAAAATGGACGACCTTTCTCGTTAACCGACGTACCTATTACTAAGGCATTGAGCATCACTTTTTCGTCTAATTTGCGAACTACCGTTTGTTTAAACGCAAATTTAAGGCGACTAATGCGTACTGGCTCTACTGCTACATAAAATTCATCCGCGGGCTTTAAAGACTGCTTGTAATCCATTTCACTGCGAAGTACCACTAAGTTAATTTTATCTTTGGCAAGTTGTGCAAAATCAACACCCTGTGCGTATAAAAACTCATGACGAGCGTGCTCCAGATAATTAAAATAAACACTATTATTTACAATACCTTGTAGGTCACACTCGTAGTCACGCACTTTAAAGTCTACTTTAAAGGTCATATTAGTAATCCAAATTATTTAACGTATAATTGCCGCGTTTATAGCACAAGTGTTGAAATAATTGCTACCATACAAGTCCCTAAAATGGAGTTAAGTAACCTAATGAATTTACGTTTGTCTTTAATTACAGCCACGTTATTACCACTATTCGGTGCCCCAATCTACGCCAATGCAGATGACACCGACCTAGAGAAAATCATTGTTACTGGTGACTTTCAAAAAGAAAGCATTCAAACGTTAAGTGCCAGCGCAAGTTTATTTTCTGAAGATGAAGTAAATCTCAGAGGGGCTACTTATTTAGATGAAATGCTAGCAAGCGCTGCAAATGTGAATTTTGCTTCAGGCGCCTCGCGCGGACGTTATATTCAAATTAGAGGGGTGGGACTTCGTTCACAATTCGTCGACCCAATTAACCCATCTGTCGGTTTAGTGATTGACGGTATAAATTATTCTGGCCTTGGTGGCAGCTCATTATTATTTGATATTGACCAAGTAGAAATTTACCGTGGTCCACAAGGTACACGTTTTGGCGCCGATGGCATGGCGGGTATGATTCAAATGCAATCAGCTAATGCAACCAGCGATCCTAGTTTAAAATTACATTTAGGTGCTGGCACTTATAACAGCCATGAAGCAGGCGTTGCTGCTAGCACAGGTTTAACCGATGATACCAGTGCACGCGTTAGCTACTTTCGCAGAAAATCTGACGGTTACGTAAACAACCTCTATTTAAATGATGAAACGCAAAACCAAGATGAACAAGTTGCCCGCTTTAAATTAAATAGCCAACTCACAGCTCATTTAAATTCAGAGCTAAACCTGCACTATATCGATATCAATAACGGTTATGATGCATTTACCCTTGATAATTCTCGCAACAGTCTTGCTGATCAACCGGGCGAAGATAACCAACAAAGCTATGCTGTTGGCCTTAATAATACTTACACCGGTTTTGACGCCTTTGATGTCAGCTTAAACCTTTCAGCCATTGATACTGAGCTTTTTTATAGTTTTGATGAAGACTGGGTATGTAACGATACAAGTAAGCCGCAATTATGTGCTGCCGGTCTGCACCCAGATGGTTATAGCTCAACAGATATTTATAGCCGCGATCGTGATGATCAAGCGCTCGATCTGCAGTTTAATGGCAAAACAGGTAATTGGGTGGCGGGTATTTACTATCAAAACCGCGATGTTGACCTTGAGCGTCAATATACATGGTTAGCCAATCCATTTGCCTCAACCTATGAAACCAATAACATGGCAGCTTATGGCCAATTAGCCACAGCAATAGGCCCAAAAACTACGCTTATTACCGGTTTACGTGTTGAGCAATATCAAGGTGATTACACAGATAGTAACGGTTTTATTGAAGAAACTGACGATATTATGCTCGGTGGCAAGGTTGCACTTGAATACCAAGTTATTGACCGCACCATGATTTATACCAGTATCACGCGCGGTTACAAAGCCGGTGGGATTAATTCAGAAGCGCTAGCAAAAGCAAAAGATGAAGGGTTAAGTTTAGATGCTGATTTTTTCAAACAGCATACTAGCTTTGATCCAGAGTACTTATGGAGTGGTGAGTTTGGTGTTAAAGGCAGCTCATTGGATGATAAGTTTACCCTGCGTTTAGCTGCATTTTATATGCACCGTGACAATATTCAATTAAAGTCGTGGCAAGTATCAGACCAACAATTTACCGGTTATGTCGCCAATGCCAGCTCTGGCAGTAACTATGGTCTTGAAATTGAAGGCAGCTATCAACTAACACCAAACTTATTTATTACCGGAAGTGCCGGATACTTAGACACTAAAATTAATGACTTTGTTACTAAATCTGGTTTAAATCAAGACGGTCGTGAGCAAGCACAAGCGCCTAAATATCAATATGCATTTAGTGCACGCTACAATGTTACTGATGAGTTATATGCTATGTTAGGTGTTGAAGGTAAAGATGATTATTACTTCTCCGATAGCCATAATGCACAAGCTCCAAACACAAACTTAGTGAATGTAAGCATTGGTTACGAAGCCGATATGTGGGCTGTACGCGCATGGGCACGTAATGTGTTTGATGAAACCGTTCCAACTCGCGGTTTTGAATTTGGCAACAACCCGTTAGATGGTTACGCAACCCAAACTTACACACAATTAGGCGAGCCTCGCGTAGCCGGTGTTACGTTTACACTTAATTTGTAATACTGCGACCAGTTGTCAGTTCGAGAATAAAAAAAACACCGCGTTTAATGCAAACGCGGTGTTTTAGTTTTGTGTAGGCGAGTAGCTTGCTGCCGCTCGCGCAGTCCAAATGGTTTAAACAAATTACAGTTAAAAATGTAGCTTTCAGGTTTTGGCTTTCGGCGGTCAGCAAAAAATTAACCAAGCATTGTGTTTAGATTTTATATAAGCGGGGAACGCACATCAGCTCGAATCCCGCCGCCCTAAGCTCGTCGCCGGCAACCCGAAGCGATAATTCACCTAAGCTCTGGCCACATCAAACGCAATCACCTCTTTTATTTTTTGCTTATTGGTTGCTAGCATCACTAATCTATCAATTCCCAATGCAACCCCCGCACATTGCTCTAAACCATGCTCTAATGCGGCAATTAAACGCGTATCCATAGGTACTTGTTTTAAGCCACTAGCAGCGCGGTAGGCGTTATCTTGGTTAAACCTTTTTGCTTGCTCTTTGGCATTGGTGAGTTCATTAAAGCCGTTGGCTAACTCCATATTTTTATAATAAAGCTCAAAGCGCCCTGCAACTCGCTGATCGTGCTCACAGATTTGTGCAAGTGCCGCTTGCGATGCGGGAAAGTGATACACAAAACAGGGGATGTCTTGACCAATAGTCGGCTCTACTTTCATACAAAATAATAATTGCAGTAAGGTATCTTTATGAGTCTCGTTTTTAGCAATATCAGCAAAGCCATGTTCGCATGCGAGTTGTTGTAGCTGCGTGATAGAGGCAGTTAATGGATCAAGCCCTAGCGTGCGTTCAAATGCGTGTTGGTAGGTAATCCGCTCTGCAGGCGCAACCTCAAGAATAAGCTGCATCAACTCATCTATTTCATCCATTAAAGCAAATTCGTCAAACCCAGGACGATACCATTCGAGCATTGTAAATTCAGGGTTGTGATGACTGCCCGCTTCTTCATTTCTAAATGCCTTACAAAGCTGGAAAATAGCGCCTGAGCCGGCCGCTAACAAGCGTTTCATCGCAAACTCTGGAGATGTTTGCAAAAACAGGGGAAGCCCACCAGCATGACCTGGGCCGACAAATGTAGTATCAAAGCTGGCTAAATGCACATCGGTTACACTGGCAGCACTTAAACTCGGTGTTTCGACTTCCATTACATTACGCTCATAAAAGAATTCCCGAATGCTGCGCATAATTGCTGCGCGTTGCTTAAGTATTTCTATGCTGGCACTCGGCTTCCAAAGATCTGCTGACATATTTTCTCCAAAAAAAATCCCAGCTTAAGCCGGGATTTAATTAATAAGACGCGTTGCTGCTTACTTAACACGGCTCACGTATTCACCATTACGAGTGTCTACTTTAATCACTTCGCCAATTTGTACGAATAATGGAACACGTACTACAGCACCTGTGCTAAGCGTTGCTGGTTTACCACCCGTGCCTGCTGTATCACCTTTAAGGCCCGGATCAGTTTCAGTGATCTCAAGCTCAACAAAGTTTGGTGGAGTTACAGCAATTGGGCTGCCGTTCCATAATGTAATAGTACATACATCGTTTTCAACTAACCATTTTCCAGCATCGCCCAGTGCTTTTTCGTCAGCAGCGATTTGTTCAAATGTTTCATTGTTCATGAAATGCCAAAATTCACCGTCTGTATATAGGTACGCTAAATCGGTATCCATTACATCAGCACCTTCAACCGATTCACCCGATTTAAAGGTTTTTTCAAGTACCTTGCCAGAGATAAGCTTACGGATACGAACACGGTTAAACGCTTGGCCTTTACCCGGTTTTACCATTTCATTTTCTAAGATACTGCAAGGTTCGCCGTCCATCATAATTTTTAGGCCGCCCTTGAACTCGTTGGTGCTATAATTCGCCATCGTTTCCTCTATTTATATTTTTCGAGTAATCTACGTGCCAATGATACAAAGAAATGAAGCAAATTTGCATAAAAACTGGCAAAAAGAATTAGCAAATGTAGTTACCTGCCCAAAAGTGTTGTTAGAAATGGTTGGTTTATCGAGCCAAGTCCATGAAAACGACATAAAAGCTCGTAGCTTGTTTCCTGTTCGTGTGCCATTGCCTTTTATAAAAAAAATTCGTCATGGCGATGCAAATGACCCTTTATTGCTGCAAGTTATGCCCCGCCATCAAGAGTTTTTGACTAAATCGGGGTTTAATAAAGACCCGTTACTTGAGCAAGATAACAATCAACCGGGTCTGTTACATAAATATAAATCGCGTGTTTTAGTCATGTTTAAAACCGGTTGTGCTGTAAATTGCCGCTACTGCTTTAGACGCCATTTTCCTTATCAAGAAAACCAACTGAATAAACGTAGCCTTATTGATGCATTGAGCTATATAAAATCGGATAAAAATATTAACGAAGTGATTTTAAGTGGTGGCGATCCACTAATGGCCAAAGACGATGCTATTAGCTGGTTTTTAGATGAGCTTGAGCAAATACCACAAATTAAACGCATGCGCATACACAGCCGCTTGCCTGTGGTTATTCCTGCACGTATTACTGAACAATTATGTGAAAGATTAGCAAAGTCACCATTAAAAATTATATTCGTTAATCATATTAACCATGCAAACGAAATAGATAATGACTTTAAAAATGCCATGAACATGCTCAAAAAAGCAGATGTGCTACCGTTAAACCAGGCGGTTATTTTAAAAGATGTGAACGATACAGTTGATGCGCAAATAAACTTAAGTGAAGCACTATTTGATGCGGACGTACTGCCTTATTATTTACACTTACTGGATAAGGTAGAAGGCGCAAGTCATTTTGATATAGATGAGGCGCAGGCCATAAAAATAATGGCAGAGCTTTTAGAAGCCCTGCCAGGATTTTTGGTGCCTAAACTAGTTCGGGAAATAGGAGGTCAAAAAAGTAAAACCCCTATCGACCTCAAATTAGTTTAAACATAAACGTTTACATTATTCCCAAGTGTTGCAGTGACCGACTTAGCCGGTGTTTGCGCACTTGAAGATTGTGTAGCACCTTCAATAAGTGCCAGTGCAGCGGCACCATCAGCTTGCTGTTGCTTTTTAGATAAAGCAGCAGTTAATACTTCTGCGCCTTGGCCTGCACCAGGCATTGTAGGTAGATTTCCACCTGATATATTCATAACTCACACCTGACTTTTAACTGTAATACACGTATTATAGTCGCTGAATTGGTAAATTACTTTACCAACCCACTTAAGTATTTATCGGCAACATTGCACTAAGCTTTAGGAAAACCATGGATTCTATAATTGAACAACTCAACGCCAACTTAAAAATTGTTTACCGTCAGGCACTTGACGCTGACAAAAAACTCGATGAGTTACAACAGCAAGGTCACGGAAAATTTAAAGCCTTATTTGCCGAGGACGCTGGATTTAGTTTCGAAGCTAAACGTTTTAAGCCTTACGTGTTAGACGTTGCCGCTGATGTAGAAAGCTTATCAAGCGACGGTTTGGATGAAGAAAAACTAAAACAAGCGGTTATTAAACTACAAAATTTACTAACGCTGTTAGCGACCTTTAAATAAAAATTAGCGACTTACTTGCAAAGCATCTACCAAAGTAGATGCTTTGCATTATTAGTTAGATACGCGGTAAAATTTGCTCACCAAACCACTCTGTTAATAAGCGTTTTTCATAGTAAAATGCTTCGTCTCGACCCATTTTAATTTTATCCATAAAGCCCATATCTTTTAAGCTCACTTTGTCTTCTTGTGCGACAACACCACTTTCATTACTAAGCACATAGTTAAATTCAATCCGTGGAAAGTGAATGGGTTTAACCACCCGAATTTCGTTAACACCGCCATAGCGCACGTCACCAGCTAAATCTAAATCGGTTACTTCAATTTTTAAACTATAATTTTTAGGAAGCTGCTCACTGAGCTTTGCAAAGTGCTCATCAATATTTTTGGCAATTTGCTTATGGTATGAGCCTTTAGTTTGGTTTGATGGGCGTACATCGCGATAATCATTAAAGTCATGCCATTTAACTTGTGCCTCACCCGCGCAAACAACACTCGGTAGTGCAATAAATATCAACATTGCTATTTTTTTAACTGAGTTCATACGTTTCTCCAACGAGTATGCTGATCATTATAATCAACTAAATATTTTACAAATTGCTATACCTAACTTTAGCAATTACATATGAACTATAACTTAATCTTTCTACTGCGGTGTTATTAAAATTGCACAAAATGTAATCAAAAGTACAGCTTGCGATGTTACGATTGCAAAACAAACAAAATAATACATGTAAAAGCTCAGTATTTATGGTGAAATTAACTTAATTGAACAGAGGTTTCCAAGGAGCATTCATGGCAATTTTAGTAACCGGTGGCGCAGGCTATATTGGCTCACACACCGTTTTAGAACTTTTACAGCAAGGCAGCGACGTTATCGTGATTGATAACTTAAGTAACTCCTCTGAAGAGTCACTTGAAAGAGTGAAAAAAATAACTGACAAAGCAATTACTTTTTATCAAGGTGATATTTTAGATAAACCCTTTTTAGACTCGGTATTTGCCAAGCATACCATTGAAAGTGTGATTCATTTTGCTGGCCTAAAAGCCGTGGGAGAATCGGTCGTAAAACCCATTGAGTATTATCAAAATAATGTACAAGGTACACTAACACTGGTTGATGCTATGCGTGATGCAGGTGTATTCAAACTGGTATTTAGCTCATCCGCCACTGTATACGGCGACCCAGCAAGCTTACCAATACGCGAAGACTTCCCCGTTGGCGGTACAACCAATCCATATGGTACGTCTAAACTAATGGTTGAAATGATGTTGCAAGATATCGCTAAATCAGATAAGCGCTTCGCGTTTGCTATTTTGCGCTACTTTAATCCTGTCGGTGCACATGAGTCAGGCTTGATTGGTGAAGACCCTAATGGTATTCCTAATAATTTATTGCCTTTCATTTCACAAGTTGCGGTTGGCAAATTAAAGCAACTTGCTGTATTTGGCGACGATTATGATACGGTTGATGGTACTGGCGTTCGTGATTACATTCACGTTGTAGATTTAGCCCTAGGGCATTTAAAAGCACTTGATAAAATAGCCGCAGAAACCGGTGCGCTTGTTTATAACCTTGGTACAGGTAACGGCTATTCAGTATTACAAATGGTCAATGCGTTTATTAAGGCTAGCGACCAAGCAATCCCTTATGCGGTGTCACCTCGTCGCCCAGGTGATATTGCAGCCTGTTATGCTGCGCCAGAAAAAGCCCTTAGTGAACTAGGTTGGCAAGCTGAGCGTGGTATTGATGTCATGATGCAAGATACTTGGCGCTGGCAATCAAATAATCCAAATGGATATAAGTCATAAAGGCTTCTTTAAGTTATCAGCTTAAAATTAAAACACCGCATTTAAATTAAATGCGGTGTTTTAATGTTGTACTTACCAATTTTGCATTTCTACAATCCGTGACTGGGTTCGCGCATATTCAAAACTTAACTTTTTACCTTGGTATAACTCGTTTATGTCGGCCTGGGCATTAATTACCAGTAATTTGTGGCAATCGTAAAACTCATCGACTAAGGCAATAAAACGCCGTGCTTCATCATCAAGAGTATGCTCATCCAATTGCTGCTTTTCTCGCTGATAGCTATCTTCTATACCATGCACAATAACCTTACCGGTTGCCTCTTTTCCCATTATTGGCACATTCGCGATATATACTACCGAAAACTGTTCTGCTAAAAACATATAGTCATTGGCGCTGCGAGGACCTGAGCACAATGCCATAAAATCAATCAGTAAAGCATCGTCAGTTTTTAATAAATAGGAGAGTGCTCGGCCATGCACAGTCATTGTATTATCACGCGTTGCTTGAGGGTATGCGGATAAAAACCCAGCCTCAAATTCCGCGTGGGGCAAGTTAATAAAATAATGACGACTGCTTCTAACGTACCTGAAGCGGTGGTCTTCCTCCCCCGCTACGTTAATTACATGACAATGCGCATTTATTAAATCGATAGTTGGTAAAAATCGCGCGCGTTGCAAACCGTTGTAATAAAGTTGCTCGGGTTTTGCGTTAGAGGTTGCGACTAGTACCACGCCTTGTTCAAACAAAGCGTTAAATAACCGAGCCATGATCATGGCATCACCAATATCACTAACAAAAAACTCATCAAAGCACAGTACCTTTATCTCTTTGGCCCACTGTTTAGCTATTATTTGTAGCGGATTTTTATCCCCTTGTAACTTGGCCAATTGAGCATGAATTTTTTCAATAAAGTGATGAAAATGCAGGCGCTGCTTTTTCTCTGTGGGTAAGTTTTTATAAAATAAATCCATCAGCATAGATTTACCCCGACCAACAGGACCGTATAAATATACCCCTTTGATTAACCGTGCTTTTTGCCACCAGCTTGTTGGCTGATTTAATTGCTCACTCAAAGACTGTAACGCACTCACGGCTTGGTGCTGCGCCGCATCAAAAACAAGCTCTCCTAATGAAACTTTGCGGTGGTACAGGCTTAAAATTTCTGTGCTGGGCTCTGTCATGGCATTTCACTATCCGCTATACTCGCGGCCATTGTAGCCGACTAAAAATGTGAACAACATGAAATTTCCTTGCCGTTTAGATAAATTTATTAGCCATTTAGCAGAGTTACCACGCTCAAAAGCCCGTGCGGCAATAAAAAGCCAAGCGGCTAGCGTTAATGGCGAGGTGATCACGGCATTCGACTTTCAAGTTACTCTACAAGATGACGTGCTGTTTTATGACGAGCCATTAGTTTTTTTAGGTAAACGCTACTTTATGCTCAATAAGCCGGTAGGTTATGTATGCGCTAATTCGGATGAGTTACACAAAACCGTATTTGATTTGCTTGATGAGCCAAATTTGAGCGATTTCCATGTTGCTGGGCGTTTAGACATAGACACGACAGGCCTAGTGCTTATTACTAACGATGGCGAGTGGTCACATAAAATTACCTCGCCGAAAAAGAATAAATTTAAAACCTATTTGGTTGAAACCCAAGAGCCGATTACCGATGATGCACTGCAGCAATTACGCGACGGTGTACAGCTTCACAATGAAAAAGATTTAACTCGCCCTGCTATTGCTGAGCGCTTGGGGAATTATGGTTTACGCTTGTCTATTTCTGAGGGTAAGTATCACCAAGTAAAACGTATGCTAGCAGCGGTAGATAACAAAGTAGTTGAATTACATCGTGAACAAATTGCGGGTATAAAGTTAGGTGAAGATCTGGCTGCAGGTGAATACCGCCCACTAACCGCCGCAGAGATAAAACTGTAAGGCTGTTTAGGTATTAGGAAAACAGCTTCAAACTGACCGCAGCCCTTTCTGAAACCTGACGCCTAAAACCTGCTCTTATGATTTAATCTGCACTAAATCAAAGTCTGTCATCCCGGGTACAATGGCTTGTAGGCGAGACTCTGTAATATCTAGAGAATTTAAGCATTCACAGTATTCAGAGGCTTTAAGTTCTAATTGGTGGGCTTTTTTCTGCAACGACTTATCGATTTCTTTGGTGATGATATCCATGCGTTGCCCCATGTCGTTCATGCGGTCTTCTATATTGCCTTCTCGAGATTTAAACGCATCCCCGAGCGACATTAAAATAGCACCCAAAGAGCCATGTACTGCAGAGTGTATTTTTTGGCTAATTTCTTTAGTAAAAAAATCATCAATTTGGGAAAGCGATTGAGGGGCTATAAAAAAGAAGTCGTCGCCACGCTTAAACTTATCCATAAGTGCACGCTCTACATATTGTAATTGCGTTTTTAGCACTTCGGGTTCTTTATCTGACATGCCCTCAACAACATGCTCAATAGCACTGAGTCCCAGGTTTACACCATCAGTCGCTAAATCGACTAGCTCAGGAACCGTTTGACGAATACCATTGCTAAATTGTTCTAGCACTTTACTTTCGTCGGTACTTAAATCGACCCAGTAGCCTCGAATAAACAGTTGATTATTATTGTTAATTTGCACCCTAGTTTGGCCTTTATCAACAATACGGATCACATCATCGGTAATAATTAAACCATGACGAAGTTCAACATCACATTGCTTTTGTGCGATTGCATTGCAGCTTAAAAGTGCCATTGATAACGCCAATATCGAACGAGATAAAAACGCCATAAACACCTCAAAAAGACTAAAATAGGGGGTGGCTAGATTAACAAAAAACCAACTTTATGCAAGCAAAAGTAACACCCTAAAAACAAGGCACCATGAAACGTAACGTTTATACAGCGCCTTTATCCTCTGGCTTGTACTATTAAATAGGTGAGCCTGGTGGTATGGGTAACGCTTTAAAGTTATCAGGCCACTGGCCTGTTGTTAAAAACTGATTAATTTGCGCCGCTAAATAGTCTTTAAATGCGCTGTCACCTACTTCAGGATGGCTCAGTAAAGAGTGTTGATTAAACTCATCCGCTAGTTTATTTAGGTAAAAATGCAGTTGCGCTTGCACCTCTGGACTTAGTGTTTGGCTAGCGACAAGATCAGCCATAGTTTTTGCCGTTAAGTACTGTACTCGTTGCGTTACTTTTCCTGTCATAGTGGCAGGCGCTGATACATTAAACACCTGCTTATATAATTGTTTAAGCAGCTCATCTAAGCCATAAAAGCGGTTATCTCGCACTTGCTGCTGCGCTAGACGATTTAATCGTTGAGCATTAAGTAATAGCGATAAGCTATGCTGCGCGGCGACTTCAGGTAATGCAAGTGCATCCATGGTTAAGCCGGTACGCCCCACTATACTTTCTCGTGATTTAGACTCGCCATACGCTTTAGGCACGATTAAGGAAAGTATCGACTCTGGAAGCGTTAAGTTGCTTGCTTTTAGGGTCGCTAAAATGGCATTAACCGCTTGTTGTTGAGCCTCTTTAGTTACAACTTGGGCGCCTTTAACGGGTGCATCACTGCGTATCTCATAGTCATAATCAACGCCCGCGATAAGCTTAGCAACCGCTTCAACTTGATAACGGTGGAACAAATAAAGCGGTACTAGCTTTTCTTCCAATTGCGATAGCGCAACCCCAGTTTTTATATTATTAATACCAAACTGCCCAAGCGCCTGCTTTCGCACATCAAGCACTCTAAGTAATTCTTCACTTGGATTACTGCCGTTATCCCAAAGGTGCGCTGTAGGGTGCGCCCCACCTTTGGCACGGGCATCACTGTCAGAAATAAACGCCAAACCTTGCGCTTTATTTTGCTGTAAAATAGCAGCGAGTGCTGCGCTTTCATCTTGTCCGGTAAAGTCGCTGTAGCCATATTTGATCACTTGGGTATCCCATGCCCCCATGCCTTTAGCATAACCATCAGATACATCTAACTGACCATTATCAGCAAAACTTAACAACGGATGCGGATAGTCCATCACCGAAGCACGATTATTTACTGACGCAGCAAAGTTGTGCGCAATACCCAGTGTATGACCAATTTCGTGAGCACTGAGTTGACGAATACGATCAAGTGCCATTGCATGTAAGGTACTTGCTACTTCATTGCCTTTTAAATAAGGCGCTGCCAGTGATTCAGCAATTAAAATATCTTGGCGTACTCGTAGCGATCCTAGTGTGACATGGCCTTTAATAATTTCGCCTGTACGTGGGTCTATAATTGAACTGCCATAAGACCAACCACGAGTTGCGCGATGCACCCATTGAATAACGTTGTAGCGCACATCCATAGGATCAGCATTATCTGGTAGCACTTTAACTTCA
Source organism: Pseudoalteromonas sp. TB41 (assembly GCF_000497975.1). NCBI lineage: Bacteria > Pseudomonadati > Pseudomonadota > Gammaproteobacteria > Alteromonadales > Pseudoalteromonadaceae > Pseudoalteromonas > Pseudoalteromonas sp. TB41. Next base: position 30,385 of record NZ_AUTH01000062.1, read on the forward strand.
AATGCATTTTTATATCCTGCTGCATTAAAGGCGTTATTCCACCATTGCCCGCCTTCTAATAAAGCCGTTTTTACTGGTTCAGGTACGCCAGGGTCTAAGTAATACACAATGGGTTCGACCGGTTCACTTACAGCCAGACTCGGATCTTTTTTTATTAACCGATGGCGTGGAATGTAACGCACATACATAGACTCATCGAGCCCTGCTGCATAATTTTTATGCTCCACACTCCAATAACCCGATTGCGGGCTGAATTTACGTGGCGTGTAATTGTCATCAGGCAATTTGATTAATGAATGGTGCATATGCACGGTTAGCGCGTATGGATCAGCACTCACTTGGCGCACATATTCACCTGGTTTAGACCCTTTAAAGGTGAGAATGGCTTCAAGTTCAGTATTTTTCAAAAATGCTTTTGAGCGATTTATAAATACCGCACTGCGTGACTCATCAAGGCTAAACTGCCCTTGCTTGCGCGCAGCTAAAGTACGGCTTACGCCATGTACATCGCTTAGTAAATAGGGGGTGTAATCAATTAATGCAGCATTGTCATCTTGCGCGACAACTTTAAAACCCGCCAAAATACTGGATGCAAACGCTTCTTTAACGCTTTGCTGCTCTGCTAGATTACTTGTGTTTGCACGGTAGTAAGTATTTACAGCGCGCAACATAACCTTATTGCCAAAGCGCTCAAACTGTACCAAATAAGTACCGCCTAATTGGCCTCTATCTAAACCAATATCGTTAGACCCTACTCCATAAGGTAAGCTGTGTTGTAATAAAAATTGTTGTTCAAGTTTATCAACCTTTAAATACACATTGCCGTTTTGCGTATCGTAAAAGAAAGAAAAATAACCCGGGAAATGGTTCATTTTTTCAGTAAATTCGTCAATAGACTTAATTGCTGCGTGCGCTTGAGTTATCATACAGAGCAACACAGTAAAGAGTATGTAACTTAATCGTGATATTTTTTGCATAATCTTATCTTTGTTATTAGCGTTTTAAATGCGATGTAGGTATCCCATTATAGGGGGTTATTTATACAATACAGTTATTTAAGACGAATTTCAGCGCTCTAAACTAATCTCTCTCACATTATGATTAGTTTTAACACGTTATCAGGAAAAAAGAATGCGTAGACTCCCACCAGTATTACTAGAAGATGGCTGTTCAAGAGAACTTTTGTCGTTAATTCGTACTATTTTAGCGGCATGTAAAGAAATTTCATTTCGCGTCGGTCAAGGTGAATTATCGGGCGTATTAGGCTCAACCCTCGATGAAAACATTCAAGGCGAAACACAAAAGAAACTCGATGTACTGTCTAATCAGTTATTAAAAGATATATTGCTGGAGTCAGGCACAGTTAAAGCGATCGCCTCTGAAGAAGAAGATTATACTGTTGCCGGTAACCCAGATGCCGAGTACATTGTTGCATTTGATCCACTTGATGGCTCGTCAAACACCGATATTAACTCGCTAGTAGGCACTATATTTTCTATTATGAAAGCGCCGGTGGGCTCTGATGCTGCTGATGAAAAGATTTTTATGCAACCTGGGCATCAACAAGTAGCTGCAGGTTACGTACTGTATGGGCCATCGACCATGCTTGCGCTAACAACGGGTAAAGGTACACGCATGTTTACCTTAGATAAAACCCAAGGTAGCTTTTTACTTACCCAAGATTTTGCCGCTATTCCTGCTAAAACCAATGAATTTGCAATTAATGCCTCAAACCAGCGCCACTGGGAACCGGCGATGCAAAACTACATTAATGATTTACTTGCCGGAGATACAGGCCCTCGTGCTCAAAACTTCAATATGCGTTGGATTGCTGCAATGGTTGGCGATGTACACCGTGTACTTAGTCGTGGTGGCTTATTTACTTACCCAACTGATACTAAAGATCCTAATAAGCCTAACAAACTGCGTTTACTTTACGAAGCAAACCCAATGGCAATGCTAGTAGAGCAAGCAGGTGGTATTGCTTCAACAGGCACTGAGCGTATTATGGATATTCAGCCTGATGCCATCCATCAGCGTGTTGCGGTTATTTTAGGCTCTAAAGACGAAGTAGAAACTTGCTTGAGCTATCATAAGTAAACTTTAAGAACAGGTTTTAGGTTTCAGTTGTCAGCTAGAGATTAGCCCAGTAGTGGTTACTAACATCTGAAAACTGTTGCTTAAAACCTTTCATACTTTCTGATAACCACCTGCTACTGTTGTAACAGCTTTAACAACTGTGCGAGCTTTTGATGAGTCAACTCGCCCATTTGCTCGCTATTACTTAGCGCGTAAATAACACCTTCATGCTCAGCGCAATTTATGTCATCTCGCGACTCAATAACATTTGCCCACAGCTGTAAATCGTCAATATCAATTTCTTTATTGAAACAACGCGTAAGTACATTAATTAGTACAGGCTTTGTGAGTGTGTACAGGTAGATTTTATTGCTTGCTGCGGTTGAAACAATCACACTAATGGCACTATCTCTTTGCTCGCCAAAAGTAATAAATTCAGCCAATGCTTTTTGTATATTCATAATGTTTGTTATTCTTGCTGCTCTACTGTTAATAAGACCTAAAATGACCCAGATAAACTGCAGCCAATGTAATACAACGCTTAACTGTAATGTTAATGATATAACCGCATGTTGGTGTTATCAGTTACCCGCTATTTTACCACTCAATGATACAGCAACCAGCTGCTTATGCCGATCATGTACTCTTGCTAAAATAAATAGCTATTTAGAGACTATATACACCCAACCAATAAAAGCTCAAATCGCTTTTGCTAAACAATTTAGAAGCAATGATAATTTAATTGAAGGGTTAGATTACACCATGCAAAATAGTTACATGGTGTTTAGTAAGTGGTATTTTTTAAAACGGGGTACTTGCTGCAAAAACGGGTGTAAAAATTGTCCCTACAATTAATCTACTCTCCCGCTGCAATTGGCAGTGAACTGTCGGCTCCCCATTCACTCCACGAGCCATCGTACACACTTAAATTACTATAGCCGCATTCATCAGCGAACAGCGCAAGCGCACAGGCAGTAACGCCAGAGCCACAGCTAAATTGTAAGTGGGTTGCATTACCAACTAATTCATTAAACTTTGCCTTTATAAAGTCGAGTGATTTTGCCTCGCCATTTTCTAATAGACTATTTAAAGGTAGCGAATAGCTATTAATAATATGGCCGCTGCGCATTCCGGCTCTTGGCTCACTACTTTTGCCGGTAAAGCGCTCATAAGCGCGTGCATCTAAAATAACTGTATTGGCATCCTCAGTAGCACTTAGCACCTGTTTTTTATCAATAAAGTAATCAGGCCGGTATTGAGCAATAAAATCGCCTTTTAATGATGCTTGTGTATAGTTTGATTCAACCGGAAGCCCAAGTTCAAGCCACTTGGCTAAACCGCCACTGAGGACTTTTACGTTATCAAACCCCATGGCTTTAAACATCCACCAAGCTCTAGCTGCACTGAATAACCCTGCATCTTCATAAATCACCACAAGTGAATCGTGATTCACTCCCGCTTTTTGCATCACTTGAGTAAATTGTTCTGCACTACACAAGGTATTAGGCAATGGGTTTGAGGGATCTGCGAGTTCTTTTTTGATATCAAACCGTTGTGCTTTAGGTAGCATGGCAACGGGTGAGTACTCCCCCGCAGCTGAGGGACGTAACATACCCGCATCAAAAATAACCAGGTTAGCTTGCTTTAAACGCATGTTAAGCCACTTTGCATCAACAAGATGTTTCATAAAAAATCCCCTAGAGTAAAGAACCATATAATCAAACTATTAGATTAAACAATACTAAGTAATTAGGTAATATCAACTTTAGCATTGGTTATTTAAAAATAGCTATAAAAATGGTCATAGAAGTAATACTTTGGAATACTATAGTAACTAATTTGTAGATGGATTTATGTTAGGATCTATCGTCAGTAACTTAATTATGAGAAGAATATTTTGAAACTATCTGTTTGTATTATTTGTAAGAATGAGGAAAATACAATTGCCCGCTGTTTAGAATCAGTTAAATGGGCTGACGAGATTATTCTGCTTGACTCAGGCAGTACAGATAATACACTCGAAATTGCAAAAAAATACACCGATAAGATATTCATTAGAGAGGATTGGCAAGGATTTGGCGAGCAACGTCGAAGAGCTGAACAGTTAGCTAGTAACGACTGGATTTTTGCTATTGACTGCGATGAAGAAGTTAGTGAAACATTAAAAAATGAGATACTTAATACTTTGCCTAGGTGTAGTGAAGAAAATGTATTAAGAATAAATCGGCTAACATATTTTTGTGGCCAGTTTATTTATCACAGTGGCTGGCACCCTGATCATATTGCCCGTATATACAACAAGAAAAAAACAAGTTACAACAGAAACTTAGTGCATGAATCTGTTATAACAAAAGACTGTGAGCTAATTACACTAAAAGAAAACATTTTACACTTCCAGCACCAAGATATTTTTACCTATCTTAATAAAAGAAACCACTATGCTAACTTAGGCGCAAAGCAAATAATTCAAAAAGGAAAAAAAGCCTCATTATCAAAAGCTACTGGCTCTGCCATATTTGCTTTTATTCGACATTATTTTTTAAGGCTAGGTTTTTTAGATGGAAGAGCCGGTTTCGTTATAGCTGTTATCCAAAGCCAATACAGTTTTAACAAATACCTTTTCTCAGCTTATAAATAATATATAGCTTTCATAGAATAATACTATTGAGTCTAATTACATATACTGGATTTTTTAAATGAATCTATTTCGCTTAAAGACTATTAAGCTACAAACAATAAAATAATTAACCTGAGATCTGGTTAAGCCAACATTAGATTATTACTCTCTAAAATTTCAAGTTCTTGCGATGTTAAATCTAATGACGGCTTTTCCTCTTTTAGGCAATAGGCAATTAATCCACCAAGTAAATTTAGCATAAAGCCATGCATACTGCGGTGTCTAGAGTGTTCAATGTAAGAAATGTTTTTCAATTGATCATTCACCGTTTCGATTATAAATCGTTTTTTCAATAAAGCCCTGTCCCACAATGAAACAAATTTTTTCTTCATATTCTTTCGAACCGTCGTGATCAACTCGACACCTTTTTCTAGTAACTCACCAGAGAGCGCTTTGCTGATATAACCTTTGTCGCCATAGAGTTTTCCGAAGATAGAGTCCGCCATATCAGAAACAGGCTCTCGATCATCCACATTGCCCGTTGTGAGCTTTAGCGCCACAATCTCACCTAAATGATTAATTATTAAGTGTAGTTTGAATCCATATGACCAACCCATAGTGCCTTTTCCATGATGAGCAACGCCTTCAAACACTTTATTTCTTTTAGCTCTGATGATGTGACACACTTCTATTTTAGTGGAGTCAACAAATTGTATACCTGTGGGCTTGCCAAGTTTTGATGTGAGGTAACTGCACATCGGAACCACCACACTAGGCATAAGCGCGAGAAACCTTGCGTAACTCAGCAACTCTGGAAAATAGGCTTTAAGTTGACGGCAAACATAGTGAAGGTAGTAGTTTTTGAAATCTCTGTAATGTGACTGGTGAAAATGGATGATAATAGTCATCACCTCTGACGGAGATAAGCGGCATGCTCTTCGACGTTTAATTTCACCATTTTCGAGCAATATACGCTGCCAGCTTGGGAAAAATAACTTTGAAAAATCATCGACATCACAGTACGTTTCAACTAACTTGTTCATGCTCGTTCCTTTTTGTTCTAATCACTCTTGGTCGAATGATCGGATCATGGAACGAGCATTTAGTTCCTTTAAATTAGTAATTTCTTATCCG
>NZ_AUTH01000063.1:0-28688 GCF_000497975.1 Pseudoalteromonas sp. TB41
TAATGCAGATCAGTTAAGAATATTTTTATGATCACTTGACTGATCTTTCCATGGCTTCAAAATCCGATATTAGAAATAATATCGGATTTTTTTATGTCTCTCATTCAGCACTTCGATAACATGTCTTCATTTTTAAATGATGTACATACACTAGATAAACTTAAACAGGTTCTTGACCCTGATATTCTTGAGCAAGCATTTAAACATGCAGGTGTTGCTACTGTGCGTAAAAGGCGATTACCGCTAGAAGCTGTTATGTGGTCTGTAATTGGAATGAGTTTATTCCGAAACGAAACCGTTTGGGATATCGCTAATAGACTCGACATCTCTTTACCCGGAAAAAACAAACTAGTAGCGCCAAGTGCGCTAGTTCAAGGTCGGCAAAGGTTAGGCTATGAGTCAGTCCAACATACATTTCAATTACTTGCACACAAAACCTTTTCCACCCAGTCTTTTGAACAATGGTGCGGACTTAATTTACTCGCTGTAGATGGCGTTAGTTTTCGAACTCATGATAATCAAGAAAACAGAGAAGCATTTGGCAGTGACAGTAATCAACATGGAGAAGTAAGCTACCCACAAGTACGAATGTGTAGCCTTATGGAAGTATCTAGCCATTTACTGTTAGATAGCAGCTTTGACTCCCGTCGCATAGGTGAAATGAGCTTAGCTCAACGACTATTACCAGCCGTACCAGATAATTCTCTTACCTTGTTTGACCGCGGCTATTACTCATTAGGACTGTTGTATCAATGGCAAAACCAAGGAGATAACACTCACTGGATGTTACCCGCGAGGAAGGATTTACAGTATCAAGTTGAACATAGTATAAATGACAATGATAAAATAGTGATTTTGTCCACAAGTCCTCAAGCCAGAAAGAAATTTGAGTCATTACCAGAGACCATGATGGCAAGATTAACCACCTATAAAGTGGATGGAAAAAGCTATCGTGTACTCAGCTCTCTCATTGACCCTTTACGATTTCCATATGAAGAATTAACAGAGGTTTATACTCAACGCTGGGAAATTGAGCTGGCGTTTAGAGAAATAAAGCAGGGATTGAATCATAGCAAACACACGTTACGTAGTAAGAAACCAGACATGGTACGTCAAGAGTTATGGGGGTTATTACTCGCTTACAATTTAATACGTATCATCATGCTTGATGCAACTAAAGATGAGGATATTTTGCCTACACAGCTAAGCTTTAGCCAATCTATGCGACAGGTTATCGCTTTCTTTATGTTTACGCCAATACATAGTGCAAGTAAGTTGCCTATTCATTACGATGAGTTACTGACAACACTTAGATTGTTTATTTTACCCGATAGATTACCAGATAGGCATTATCCAAGGGTGATAAGAAAGAAGCCGAATAAGTACCCCTATAAAAGAAAATGCCAGTCAGTTCTTAACTGACTGGCATTACGCTAATGCGGCCTTTTATATTCAACTAAACAAGTTTATTTAGTGTATGCACGTGGCATGTTTGATTCTGTTGTATAGCGCTCACGCAGTTTATCTTGGCGAGATTCAGTACTTACCTCAACCCCATTAATAAACATTTTATTTACGTGGCTGCTCAGCTCAAACGGGTCATTACTCCACATTACAACATCAGCGGCTTTACCCACTTCTAAGCTACCAGCATTAATACCAAATACATCAGCCACATTTGAAGTCATCGCTTTTAATGCGCCTTGCTGGCTCATACCGTAAGACACTGCATTACCGGCATCATAGCGGAGCTGGTAAACATTATGACTGGCATCGCCACCCACAGTTAAAAGTACTTTAACACCTGCTTTTTCTAGTATGCCGGCATTATTTAGGCTTGCATGTAATGAATCAAAACTGCCTGGTAAGTTATCCCATTGCACTGATGATCACAGGAATACCCGCTTTCGCGATTCGATCTTTAACTACAACGGCATCTTGCGCACCATTAAGAACAATATTTACCCCAAACTGCTGTTTCACTTTTATAAGTTCAACAATATCCGATGCACGCGACACACTAATTAGTAATGGCATATCGCCTTTTAGTACTTTAGCCATTATTTTATCTTCAGCACTTGGCTTAGCATCGTCTTTTTTAGCTTCTTTGCTTGCTTTAGTTTGGTGCTCATCTAACTTATTGATCAGTGTTTGCAATGTAAATGCACGAGAGCCTTTGCTTCGCTCACCCAAATGAACCACTAATGCCGCTTGCTTTTTGTTTACGCTTTCAAAGCTGCCGCTTAAATCCACCACACTGGCAAGGCCTGCAAATATGCTGTCACCGCCGTACGGGGTGATCAAATCGCGAGTAACACCGCCTTTACGTGCATAAGGGATTAGGCTTGAACGAGGGTTAAATGCCAAGCTTGCATCAAAATCAATACCTGCTTTTTCTTCTCCCGCATCGCGAGAGCCCGCAACCGCACCTACTTCAACTAAACCAAGTTGATTTACAGTGGCAATAAAACCAGGGGTCACGATTTGACCTTTGGCATCAATAATTTTATCTGCTTTAACATCGCTAGGATTAATTGCAGTGATTTTGCCATCATTCATTACGATGCTGGCAGACTCTAATACGCCTTGATCTGAGGATGTATGCAGTTTTGCATTAATTATAGCAAGAGATTGAGCGCTCACCGCACCCGATGCTAGTAACCCTGCAGCAACCAGAGAAAGCGAAAACGAACGTGATAATTTTTTCATTCTGGGTGCTCCTTATTGTTGACCTAACATAAAATCACTTTGTGCTTGGAATGCGCTATCGTTTCTATCGTAAACTTTTGCGCCATCAACAAACACTTGCTCTGCTTTTGCGTAAACGCTAAATGGGCTTTGATTCCAAATAACCACATCAGCTTGTTTACCTGCTTCAAGTGAGCCTGTTTTATCTTCAATGCCGAGTGATTTAGCGGCATTAGCCGTGATCCACTTAATTGCATGCTGCTCAGAAATATCAAAACCATTTTGGTTTGCACTGTACATTACTTTTGCGGCTTCTTGATTTAAGCGCTGAATGGTCGTGTCTGAGTCTGAATGCACAACGGCACATGAGTTTTTAACTGCATCAACAATCGCTACGTTCTCTTGTACCATATCGTAGGCTTCCATTTTAAAGCCCCACCAGTCTGGCCAAAGTGCTGCACACGAGCCATTTTCAGCCAGTAAATCTGCGATTTTATAGGCTTCAATACCGTGATGGAATGTACCCGCATGGTAATTAAACTCTTTAGAAAGGTCGATCATCATCGCCATTTCTTCAGCTTTATAACAGTGATTGTGAATACGAACCTCACCTTCTAAAACACCGCGAAGGGTATCGTATTTAATATCGCGGTGTGGAGCTTCTGGGTTTTTACCCGCAGCGTAATCAGCATCGTATTTGTCCCAAGCACGTTTGTACTCTTGAGCGCCAATCCAAGCTGTGCGATAGCCTGCCATATTACCCATACGTGTCATCGGTAATTCACCTTTACGGCCATAAACGCGTTTAGGGTTTTCACCACACGCCATTTTTAAACCGTATGGTGCATCAGGAAACTTCATCCCTTGCATGGTGTGAGCCGGTACATTTTTAAGGGTAACGCCACGTCCACCAAATAAATTAGCTGAACCTGGTAAAATTTGTAACGAGGTAATACCGCCTTCACGTGCGCGATTAAAGCCTGGATCTTGTGGCCAAATTGAATGCTCAACCCATACTTCTGCTGTATTTGGGCTAGTCATTTCGTTGCCATCTTGGTGAGACTCAACCGACGGATTTGGATAAGCACCTAAATGAGAGTGAACATCAATAATACCTGGTGTTACCCATTTGCCTTGCGCATCGATAGTGGTGTCTGCGTTAGCGGTTAAATCTTTACCAACTTGCTGTACTTTACCATCAACAAGTAATACATCGGCTTCATCTAAACGCTCACCCGTGCCCGTTAATACAGTGGCATTGGTAATTAATGTGCTTGATGTAGCAACGGGTTGATAAGTACTTAGGTATGGGTTTTTATTAATGGTTACTTTTGCATCTTGCGGGCCGCTTTCTTGGCAACCAACAAGAGCCGCTGCTAAACCAACAGCTAACAATGAGGGAGCAAATTTTTGCATGTTTTTAGGTTCTCCTGTTTTTTTACTACTTTAGCGAAAGCAAACGCATAAAGCTAAAAAAACAGGTGAAAAGGCGGTTATTTAAGATGAGTTTCTGTAATTATTTTTTTATATAATTGTTATAAAGCTTATCCAGTGCCCCTTCAGTGGTGAGCGATGGATCTTTACTAATAAAGTGTTTAACCGTTCGGGTTACAAAATCCGAATTTTGCTTATGTAATTTTGAAAAATCTTTAATTAATGTATTGCCATCTTTTGCGGCGGTGACTTTATCATGACGATGCCTGTATTGGCTCAATGCCTTATTAAAATCGCCTTGATAATCCTCGACTAAAATTTTATAAAAGTCACTTTTTTGTACTTTTAATACAGTAATGCAATAGTTAAGCGCTTCTTTAAAGTCGGTAAATACGGTGCCTTCTACATCAAACTCTTTGGTTTTTTCGCGCACCGTAACGCGCGCTTCTTCAGTGGCATAACTAAACCCTGTAAAGGCGAGTCGCTCAGCCGCTTCTTTACCGAGTTTCATGCCCGCTTGAATGCTGTGCGCAAATTCATCGCTCATGTCGCCAAGCTCGCTTTCTTCCCACATGTTGTACACACGTAAGGGCTTGGCGTATTTATTTGATAGTTTCTTTTTAAGCTTACTAAAACGCTCATCAATGGTCATTAAGCGTTCATTATGAAGTAATGCATGGCATTCATAACAAGCCGCAATAGCAACAAAATCTGCTTCTTCGCCTAAATCAATAATACTTTGTAACATGTGCAATGGTGGGCAATGATCGCGCTCTGTTGCCTCACACCCGCAATAAAAACATTGGTTAAAATGCTGTTGCTCACACGCATAAGCTTGCTGGTAGTAACTGGCTAACGTTTTATTCACAATTGCGCTCCAAAAATATAAAATGCCACAAATTTAGGGCGCGATAATAACAGCCTGAAAAAATATTTCAGTATGAAAACGCTAAAGTGTGTCAAAAATAAATTACTTAACCTGAACTTTGGTTAAGAGATTTACTAACATATTGAATTATATCAATAACTTAGTTTATTTTCTCCAGCCAGAAATTTACAGTGAAAACAAAGCGAATTTTCGCGTCAATAGTGGGCCTATTGCAAGTAAATTCAACGCAGTTAGCGCTGAAAATAGCTGCTTGAGATAGATTTATTATCCATAGTTCAGGTTACTTATGAACAACTTTTCATACACCTACAAAATTGCACGATTTATATACACATCTTCTTACAGCTTGCCCCATTCAGTTAACAACATTCTGGCTACATTAAGCAATACTTAAGTTGCAAATAAACAAAGAGGCAAATACTATGATTTCTTTCAAAGCAACTCTATATTCAACTGTATTATTGGGCGCAGCAACATTAACAGCACCTGTAATGGCAACCACTTTTGTTGCCGCTGATTCATCACCCGGTACACAAGTTTGCATGGCCGTTGCATCTAACAAACAACTGACACTGCACAAAACAATTAAAGAGCTCCATACCAACAAGCATGTAATTGGCAAAAAATTACGCTGCAATGATTTATCAATGAATGATTTTGTAGCGCTTTATGATTTAAACAAATCTGCACGCTTTTTCAATATTGAGGCTACCACCAGCACATCAATAAAGGATTTAGCGAAGGTAAATAAACCGATGGTGGTTATTATGGCGGGATCTAAATAACCTAAATTATGACTAGGAAATCGGTTTTTAATACGGTCAATTTACGCGAATCAAACACGTTAAGCAGGGCTTAGTACCTGCTTAACGTGTATTTATTATTAAATAAGCGCTGCCAACAAACCAAACAAGCCACCAAATACCCCACCCCATACAACGAGCCAGCCTAAGTGTTCGCGGATCATAGTTTGAATTATTTCTTTTACCATTTTAGGGGTGAGTTCATCTAAGCGTTCATCCACTAATTTGAGTACTGTATTATGTAAACTTTCCGCGTTATTGCCTTGAGTAAGCATATCGCTTAGTAGCATTTTAAAATCGTCGGTGCCGCTTATTTGCACCAGTGATAATTGCATTTTTTCGATAAATTTTTCTCGCATTGGCTCTACCGCCTCTGTACCGCCAAACATTGCCAGCATGCTGCCAAATTGTGATTGCTCTATCACCACTAATAAATTATCAAAAGCAGGATTTAAATCTACCTTTTCAATTACCGATTCAAAGTCTATCGTTGGCTGCGCCTTGCTTAGAAGCTTGTCTATTTTATGCTCAGAAAAGAACTCCGTAAGTATTAAATTTCTTATAGCTACTTTAAAGCTTTCAAACTTGAGCGCAATCACCCCCGATCCATATAAAAACGGGACTTTTTCAAATAGCATATGAATAGCGAGTAAGTTTGTAACCGCACCAGAGAGTGCAAATAAGCCCACAGAAAGTACAATGGCTTGATCAAATACAAAACCAATAACAACACAACACGCTGCCAATAAGTTAGTGATAAAACTTTTATTCATTTTTATTCCATTTCAGTGATTTGTATCAGAAATTGATAGTCTTAATTTTACACCGATTAATTTGTTTATTTAATCCCTTTTTGCCATAGTTTATTTATAGGTTTAAAAGGTGAGCAATTGTTATGTGGAAAACAATCAATCAACAGATCAGTCAGGCTATCCATTACGATTTTAAACACACCCATAAACGTCAGTTGCAAAACACATCAACCGATAAGCTTTTCCATATAAGTGATGGCAAGCACAATTATTTAGTTAAAATTGCGCAAAAAAATGAGCTTGATCGCTTTGAAGCACAAGCACAGGGCTTAAAACAACTCACTCAAAACAGTATATTTATGGTGCCCGACTGTATTACAACTGGCGCCAATATAGAATATGCGTTTATTGTATTAGAGTGGCTTACACTTGATGACCTTCCCCACACGCATTGGTCAACGATGGGTGAACACCTTGCCATGTTACATCAAAAACACGAGCAAGCGATGTTTGGTTTTGATACAGACAATTATTTAAGCTCTACGCCTCAACCAAATCAATGGCATAAAAAATGGGATGTATTTTTTGCAGAAGAACGTATTGGTTGGCAATTACAGCTATTAGCTGAAAAAGACATTGTGCTGGCAGACCCCGAACAACTGATAAATTTAGTAAAAGAGCAACTGCATAATCATCATGTTTTGCCCTCGTTATTACATGGCGACTTTTGGCGCGGAAACATGGGATTTGTAAATAATATTCCGACCCTATTTGACCCTGCCTGCTATTACGGTGATCGGGAGGTCGATATTGCTATGAGTGAACTTTTTGCCCCATTACCCGATGAATTTTATAACGCCTATGATCACCATTATCCACTCTCTCAGAACTACCAACATCGCAAGCTTGTTTATCAGCTTTACCCTATTTTAAACCATGCCAATATTTATGCAGGCCATTACTTAAATCAGGCTAAAGAACACGTTGAAAAACTACTAAACTTAAATAAATGAGTAAACAAAAAATAAGCACTATACTTATACTTGAACTCTAAAAAATAAATCTATTCGAGCGTTATTTTTAACGCTAATTGCATTAAATTTACTTGTAATAAGTCACTGTTGATAGCTCAATATGAGTAAATCATTTAGTCAGAGTTCAAGCTACTTAGTGTTAAGCCGTTATGTGCTATCTAGGTAAAATAACTTAATTTTTAAGGGGGTGTTATGAAAGACTTTTTATCACAACGTATCGCCTGCCCACATTGTGGACACCATATTCATTTAGACCTTGATGCCAGTATGGGCGACCAAGACTACTACGAAGAATGCAGTGCCTGCTGTAATCTAATTCATTTAAATATGCATATAGACTATGCACGTAATAAATTAGAGTTACACGTGGACAGCGATGACGAACAAATATTTTAGCTATGTTGGCGCATGTAGTTTTCGACGGTGTTTATAATAGTGTATGTTTGCTGATCAACTTCTATATTAAACTCATCACCTACAACGGCTGCACCTAAATTAGTAATATCGAGTGTTTCTGGTATTAAATGCAGCCAAAAGCCATGCTCATCAATATTGCCAACCGTTAAACTGGCGCCATTAATAGATACAAACCCTTTGTATAACACATATTTTTGCCATTTTTGTGGCAGGCTGAGCTGTATTTTATAGTTGTTTTCTAGTTTAACTATTTGCACTATTTTGGCAGTACAATGAATATGACCAGAGACTATGTGCCCACCCAGCTCAGTACCAAACGACACAGAACGCTCGTAATTGACTAAACTACCCAATTCCAGTTGTCCAAGGTTAGTAAGCTGCAAAGTTTCGTCAATAACATCAAAATGCACTTGAGCCACTACATCTTGATTACTAAGCTCTACTTTAACAACCGTTAAGCAGCAACCATTTATAGCGATGCTAGCACCTAAGTCTAAATGCTTTACGTATTGCTCATTAACAGAAACGACTAAACGTAATACACCCTGCGTATGGGTTCTAGAGACTACTGTTGCTTGAGTTTGAATAATACCGGTAAACATAAAAATCGCTTCTCTTTCTAACAAAGTGCTAGTTTAACGTATCAATCGCTAAAATAATTCACTTAATAGCACTTTTATTCGCAACAAAAGTAAGCTTATGCAGCAATTTAATAGATTCGCTGATTGTCTACATAGATAGAGCAATCACAATAGATTACAATGCGCCCATGTTTTTATGAATAGCTGATTTTTATGACTTTTTGTAGTTGGGAAGCTAAACGTTTACTTTCCCTCGCCTTTCCCGTTTTTTTAGCACAAGTGACCTTAGTATTAATGTCAGTGGTTGATACCATTATGGCCGGACAAGTGAGTCCAACCGATCTCGCTGCCCTCTCAATTGCTACAGGAATATGGAACCCAATTTTATTAGCAATACAAGGTATTTTATTAGCCCTAACGGGAGTTATTGCTCAATTTGCGGGTGCTAAAGACCGCAACGGCATTAGCCATTATTTTCAGCAAGCGCTTTATTTAACGCTCCTTTTGAGTATTGCAGGTTTTTGTGCTGCCCAGCTTGCCAACACCGTTATTTTACAGCTTGATACTAGCCCGGCGATTGCGGGACTTGCTTTTGACTACATTCATTTTGTTAAATGGGGTGTATTTGGTTTTTTAATTTTTACCGTGTATAGAAATATGACTGAAGGCATGGGGATGACCAAGCCTGCGTTTTATATCAGCCTACTCGGACTTGCGGTAAATATCCCACTCAATTATATTTTTATTAAGGGCTTATTTGGTCTACCCGCATTTGGGGGCGCTGGCTGTGGTATTGCCACCGCACTGGTATTTACTGTAATGGCTATTGCGCAAGTTACTTATTGCCAGCTGAGTAAAAAAATAGATGCCAAAGGCTTATTAACTGGCTTTGAAAAACCCAATTTTAAAACCATTAGTATTATTACCAAACTCGGTATTCCTATTTCACTCGCTACTTTTTTTGAAGTGACCTTGTTTGCCTGTATTCCTCTGTTTATTGCGCATTTGGGTGCGGTGGCTGTGTCTGGCCATCAAATTGCAGCCAGTGTTACGGCACTATTATTTATGATGCCTCTGAGCCTCTCAATTGCCATTAGCATACGAATTGGTAATTTATTTGGGCAAAATCATTTAGATCAATTAAAAGTAGCAGTATCAACAAGTTATATTATGGCGGCTATGGTTGCGTTGTTTATCGCTTTTATTACATTTATAGGGCGTGATGTGATCAGCCAATTATATAGCGATAGCCCTGCGGTACTTGCGCTTGCTTCATCAATTATGATTTTAGCCTGTATTTACCAACTTCCTGATGCATTACAAGTAGCTGCAAACGGTATTTTACGTGGTTTAAAACACACAGCGCCGATTTCGTATATTACTTTTATTTCTTATTGGTTAATCGGCTTTAGTTTAGGCTACGTATTAGCAAGAACAGACATGATAGTGCCAGCAATGGGCCCGCATGGTTTTTGGATAGGCATTATCGTTGGCTTATCAGTTGCAGCTATACTACTGATGCTGACCGTTCATAGGCGATTTAAACGTGAACCATTTATTCTCACTTAAACAATCAATCTATACCAAACTGCCGCTTAATTGGTTATTGGCGGCATGTTGTATGGTGCTTTTGGGCTGCTCAGAGCAGCCCAGTGAGGCAAATAAAACCTATTTGTCTCGCTTGAGTAATACCTTACAAACGCCTGAGCCACACACAAAGCCACTGCAACAATTAGCCTTAGTAGAGCCAGTTGAAGCGTTGCAACCTGCCATTAAAATTGGCATAACTGAACTAGCTGGTATTAGCCAATGTAAACTTAACGTTCTGATAAGCGAGCATAATAATCAATTAGGCAAAACAGCCACCGCTGCTAGCCAATTGAAGTACCAAATAGATTTTATTCAAAGCGCGCAAAACTGTTTAAACACCTTAGATAAACAAAGCAACGTTCACAGTAAAATTGCAGCGGCAAAAACCCAAAAACAAACTCAACTCGCTCATTATTTTAATAATGTTTTATATAGTGAACCTGAACTGAGCAGCACTTGGCAGCTAACTGGCCAAGAACTCAGCACCCAACCAGCTGGGTTTAGCGACACAGTTGAGGCACTTAAAAAGCTAACTACCATAAAACACCAAATAGAAACGAAAAAGAGTATGGCAATAAACAGCGATGATATTTTGTCAGCGCTTGAACCGCTCAACAGATACAAATTTGACCAACAGCTTATTCAAGCTGCGCGAGAACAAATTAGCTTAAATTATGCGGCAACCCAGTTTGTAAATACTTTAACGTTTGAAGATATATGCCCAAAGGGTAAAAACAAGCAGCAGGCTAAAATTGTCAGTAATATATTTAATAAATATTATTTAAAACAAATACAGCCTTATCAAGCACAGCTGAGCGGGTATTTAGAAACATTGCAGCCGCTTTATATGCAGCTGTGGTTTAATCAAGCAGTGAGTAGTGAAGCGGTAAATGCCCTACTTGACCCAAATTCTAACAACTTACTCTCTCAGCTAAAAGCGTCAGCAAAAGAGCATGTTATCTGGTGGCAAAAATTTTATAAAACGTGCGAAATCAGTCCAATATGAATAAAAAAACGGCAAATAAACTTAAAAACCATAAACATGCTTGATTCACCACTCATCACGCTATATATTAGCGACCGTTGTTAAGCAATTAACAATTCTTAAATACAGAAGTACGACTGTAGCTCAGTTGGGCGAGATTGAAGCGAAGCTTCGCAGCCGAACGAGGTGGAGGCAGGATGAAGCTTCATGGATGAATTAAATAGTACGTAAACTCATAGTACGACTGTAGCTCAGTTGGTTAGAGCACTACCTTGACATGGTAGGGGTCGGTGGTTCGAATCCACTCAGTCGTACCAAACAAAGTTTAAGAATTTCATATTGTACGACTGTAGCTCAGTTGGTTAGAGCACTACCTTGACATGGTAGGGGTCGGTGGTTCGAATCCACTCAGTCGTACCAATTCAAAAAAACACTACTCACTTTTAATCACCCGCTCCAAGGGTCAATGCTCCAAATCCACTCAGTCGTACCAATAAAAAAAGAACGTAGGTCGGTTAAGTGGCGAAGCCGCGCCACCCGACATTGGTGAAACACCCGACATTAGGTAACATTCCAACACTAAACACCATCCAACATAAAGCAAAGCATGCACAGGTAATGACCAATACCAACATCGTCGGATGACGCTTCCGGCTTATCCGACCTACGTTCATTATTGGTAACGTATGTGAAACACCCGACATAAAATGTATTAATTATTCCCCACACCAATTACGGCTGTACATTCCTGATGCGACCGCTTTATGAAAGCTTGAATAAGGCCAATCAACCACCCGTTCAACCAAACCATGTTTAAGCGGATTAAAATGAACATAATTTACATGGTGCCAATAATCACGTTCATCAACAATGGTATGCTCCCAAAAACGGCGTTGCCAAATCCCTCGTTCATTTTTATTAACGCGTGCGAGTGATACATGTTCGTTTTTAGGCAAGCCTTTAGAAAAACGTTTTTTAATTTCGCGCCAACGACCAGAATAATCGCTATCACCTTCGGGTAAAGTTAACACTGCATGCATATGATCAGGCAACACCACCCACGCATCAATATAAAATGGTTTATGCATTTTTACCCAGCGCACAGCCCCACGCAATAAATCAATATGCTCAACCAATAATGACTCTTTACGATCCTGCAAATTAACCGTAAAAAAATACGTTCCTCCCGGTTGATAATTTCTACGATATCTCACATAAAATCTCCTTATAATAAACGACTAATACCTCTGGGTTATTCAATACCTTAGGATAACGCCTTTGAATTATCCAACATCGTCGGATGGCGCCTCTGGCTTATCCAACATCGTCGGATGACGCCTTCGAATTATCCAACATCGTCGGATGACGCCTCTGAATTATCCAACATCGTCGGATGGCGCCTCCGAATTATCCAACATCGTCGGATGGCGCCTCTGGCTTATCCAACCTACGTTAATTATTAAGAACGTAGGTCGGTTAAGTGGCGAAGCCGCGCCACCCGACATTGAGGGAAACACCCGCCATCAAGCAACGCTCAACCTCAAAAAACATTCCAAGAAAAAACGCTCACGATCTAAACTTCCTTAATAAATATCAGGTAACATCCATTTAATCACGTTGCAAAGTCAGAATTTATTGCTTGAAAATTAATACTATGTTAACAAGTAGGCTATCTTATAAGATGAAATATCAGAAAGTATTCTAGGAAAGGATTTACCTGTGAAGTCTGCCGCACTCATTACATTACTATTGCTATTTATTTTTGCTGGGCAAGTTCAAGCTAAAACCCTAGTCAAAGTGGGTGGCTATGAATTTCCTCCCTACATAGAGATTATTGACAGCCGTGCTTCAGGCCTTACCGTAGAGCTAATTAGCGAACTTAATAAAATACAATCTGACTATCATTTTGAGCTTGTGCTCACCACACCTATTCGGCGCTTTAAAGATTATCAGCAAGGTTTGTTCGATGCGGTATTTTTTGAAGATCCAAACTGGGGGTGGCTGCAAGGCAACCATATAATCAGTAACTCCCCTGTGATAGCAACAGACAGCGAAGTATTTATTGCTTTAAAGCAATTTGCAAAGTCACAAGCTTGGTTTGATAACTTAGACGATAAAACCCTCATTGGGATTTTAGGCTATCATTATCAGTTAGCAAACTTTGAAAACAATCCATCAATACTTGAAAACGAATATAAAATGACGTTACTGAGCAGTCATAAAAAAAGTATTGAATTAGTATTAAAAAAACGCAGCGATATGGCGATTGTTACCCGTTCTTACTTAAATCAATACCTCAATAAATACCCAGAAAGTAAAAAAAAGCTGCTTATCTCTGAACGCGTCGCGCAAACCTATAAACACCAATTATTAATTCGCCCTACACACCAACTTAATGTAAACACACTTTATAAAATAGTAAAAAAAACACTTGCACAAAATACCCTAGCAACCAAATTAAAGATACTTGGCCTACAACAACATGATATTTAGTGATGCTGCTTTAATACTAATAACATTACTAATAACTTAATGGCAATAACTAGAAAATTTGCTATTTTCATCGTGTGTCGCAAACTCAACTAAAGTCATCAATAAATCACTGTGTTTATGGGTAAAGCCAGTACTAGAAAGGCGTTTTTCTAAATAGGACGTAAAGTTTTTTCGTTGCAGGTGTTGGCTATGTAATTTTATTAACAGCTCTGACTGCTTTTGGTTAATTAACCGCGTCTCGTAAATCGGGTCTTCATCTGGCCAATTTTCTACAGGCGAGCCCTTTTGCTTAAACACAAAATCACTAAGTGAACGCTCGATTTGATTATAATCGTGCTCCCCTAGCAGTTTTTCTATTTCCTTTAATAAGCTTGAGTACAAAACACGCGGGAAAAGCTTGTAAAAATCATGATTTTTAAAGGGCTCTCCTTGTGGAGTTTGCTGCCAATTTTCAAAACTTGCTCGCAAAGCCTGAACTAATATACGTCCTACATAATGGCTTTTTTGGAATGAGACACCTTGCGATTCTAGCCTTGAAAGTACGTGATTTAAACGTTGCTTTAAGCTACGTACTTCTAGCTGCAATTCGCTTTTTTCTGTCTCTAATAATTGTATTTCTTGAGCACTGGTTGTTATTTTTTGCTCTAGTTTATTTATTTTAACTTGCGCGCCATAAAACAAATCACGGGTATCATTAAGCTCAGCCATAACACTGGCATTTTTTAATTTAATACTCGAATTACCCTCAATAGCATAAGTAGTAAGCTGTTTGCTCTGAGAGAGCGCTTTATTTAAAGTACTTTCTAACTTACTCTCAATAACTTGCCCAGACTTACTGCCTTTAAGTAAAGAATGTAAGGTTGAAGAAATATGCTTTTGGTACCAATTTTGGATCTGCTCACACTGCACATCAGATAAATTAGCAAATGGATTGTCTTCACTTATTGGCTTGTTAGCCATAAAAATTCCCTCT
This sequence comes from Pseudoalteromonas sp. TB41, assembly GCF_000497975.1. Classification (NCBI taxonomy): domain Bacteria; kingdom Pseudomonadati; phylum Pseudomonadota; class Gammaproteobacteria; order Alteromonadales; family Pseudoalteromonadaceae; genus Pseudoalteromonas; species Pseudoalteromonas sp. TB41. The sequence continues at coordinate 14,640 of NZ_AUTH01000063.1, forward strand.
AGTAAAAAGACTTTTTGTTGTTATGTCGTATTAAAGTGAAATTACCTACCTTTGCATGTTAATAGCTATCGCTTTTTAAGGCTATATTTAATTGTTTGTATACTAGAAGAACCTCACTATTTAAGTTGTTTATTCCAAATAACGCACTAAACTTAAAATTAAAGATAAAAATGCATTATCCTTATGAGAATATTTTTAATCGCTGCCTTAGTACTATCATTTTTCACTTACGCACAACCTGCGCCAGTAACCTATACGGTCGACAATAAAAATATCACACTTCCCGGAGAGAAATACAAAAGCGGCTATGGCTATAATTTAAAAGCCGATACAGTTCTTCGCTTAGTTACACTTAATTGGCCCCCTTATATAGACGATCACTTATGCAATAAGGGCTGGCTATATCAACTCACAGTAAGCATGTTAGTAAAACGCGGCTATGGTGTACATATAGAGTTTTACCCTTGGGCGCGTGCCGTTCGTGAAGCTGAATTAGGTAAAGCTGATATTTTATTCCCTGAGTATTTTATTAGTGACGATGTAATGTCAGAAAACATTTTAACCAAAACACGTAATCAGTTATTGGCGTTATCTGAGCCCATTCCTGGTGGCGACTTATCATTTGTAGCACTTAGAGATCACAGCATAAATTACGATGGCAGTATTGAGTCTGTAAAAAACAGGGTTATGGGGGTGGTACGTTCATATAAAAATAGTAAAGAATTAGATCAACTTATTGAACAAGGTGGAATAAAAACCATTGTTGCTAACAGTGAGTATCAGCTTATTCATTTGCTTTTAAATGGTCGGGTTGAGCTTATTGTTGCCGACTTAGAAGTGCTAAGAGCCAGTATTTATAAATCACTATTATCAGCTAGAGAAAAAAAGAGGATGCTTAGTGCGCTAGTTGCATTAACGCCAAGCATAGAATACAAAGCCCTGTATTATGAAATCAGTAAAAGTACGCCTAATTGGCAATTTATCTTAGATGATATCAACGCAGAAATAGCGAATATGCGTGCAAATAATGAATTTGAGCGCTTTATAAAAAATAAAAAACAGCAGTGTTATAACCTCGATTAAGCCATAGGCAGCTAAATTTGAGCGTGCCTGTTTTCAGTTATATCTACTCATAGTCTAAGGCTTTGGTTAAACACCACCGTTTGGTTCCGTCCGGTTGTTTTTGCATTATAAAGTGCGGTATCGGCATTTCTTAATAATCCCTGCAGCGAACACGACTCAGAAGTCAAACTTGATACACCACTGCTTATTGTATAACTCACCTGCCCGCCACTTGATAACTGCACTGGGTTATCTTTTAAATGATCTTGCAACTTTGCTAAGGTTTTAACAACGGTACTGACACATTTGGTAGGCGAAACAATGCAAAACTCTTCTCCTCCTAAACGCGCTATAATATCATCACTGTCACAAAATGATTTAAACGTAGCAGCTATGCTTTGCAACACACTATCTCCGCCTTCGTGTCCAAATTGATCGTTAATGCGCTTAAAGTGATCTATATCTATCATCGTAAGGGTTAAGTGCTGGCTGTCTTTAATACACTCATCAAGTGCAAGTTTAGCTGTTTCCATAAACCCTCTTCGGTTGAGCAAATTAGTAAGCGGATCTTTAATGGTTAAATCTTTTAGTTGTGCTTGATACTGCTTCATTTTTGTAATATCGCGCTCAATCGCTGCATAGTAAGCCACCTCACCTAACGCATTTTTTAATGGAAAAATATTCATATCAATCCAATAAGGCTCACCTGATTTTTTATAATTTAGAATTTGCTCAGATACTTGCTGTTTATTTTCTAGCGCATGCCTAATTTTATCGCGTGTGGCTTGTTGAGTTTTAGCGCCTTGTAAAATGCGCGGCGTTTTACCTCTAACTTCATCTAAATGATAACCCGTTACTTTAGTAAACGATTGGTTTGCATAAACAATTTTAGGGCCATCATTAGTAATAGGGCTTGCCTCGGTAACTAAAATAACGTCGCTGGCTAATTCAACAATTTCTTTAAATGGAATAGCTTGTTTTTGATGAGTAATATCGATAAAAGTGACGACTATTTCAGCAATGTTGTTCTGCTCGTCAAACTCTGGATAAGCGTTACATAGCACCCATGTAATTTCGTCGCTTGAGCTGTCACATATACCTATTTCAAGATTCATCAATGGTTTTTGGGTTTTAATAACAACACTAACAGGATACTGAGAACTCTGCAGTGGTTGACGAAATTCATCCAGTAATTTCCATTTACTATCAAACGAGTCGCGCCCTAACGCTTGCTCTTTTGTTAAACGTAAAATATTTAAAGCCGCAGGATTTGCATACAAAATTCCTGTGTCTGGTGAATGCACCACCACACCGGTTTGTAAGTTTTGTATTAACCTTTCTGCATTTAGCCTTGATAAATCCATTAATGCACTCCGTACAAACTGTATTGAAAAAATACACGGGCTAGGGTCTGTTAACCTTTGCGGATTACAATTTGTTCAAACTAGGAGCTGTTTAATCGCGGCGCTAGGTTTGTAACCTAGTGGACTCGATAACTGCTCCTGCGTTATTCTACTGGCTTACATCCATGTAAGAATAAGTAAAAACCGAGCAAAGCTTCGGCGTCCTGCTCACGCCCCTTACCTACATCCATTTAGGCAACAAAGAGTAAATCGCCCCTAGGCAGAACCCTTCGGGCAGCGCCTGTTTGGCATTGATGCTGCGTTATCGCCTATTTATGGGGAATAACCACACCACATAGGCTCTGCCTTGCCTAAATATCAAACAGACTGCTGCAAATTTAACCTTGAAAGGTCAACAGACCCTAATGTTCATTTTAATATAAGTGAATATTTGCCGACATAACAGAAAAAATGTTGCTGTTTATTGGGCCCCCCTCAACAAAGTACATTTTACAACCTATTGAATGACTGAATAAAAAAGCCGCAAACTAAGTTAAGTTCGCGGCTTATTATTTTACTATAGTACGTATTTTGGGTGCTAGTTAGTCATAATCAAATGGCGCTCTTACCCAGCCTTCCATTAATACACGTGCGCTGCGGCTCATACTCGCTTTAGTCACTTGCCATTGGCCATTTGTAACAACCGCCTCGGCACCTACTTTAAGTGTGCCCGATGGATGACCAAAGTTAACCTCGTTAATAGCACCGCCACCAGCGGCCAAATTAACTAATGTTCCGTCAATTGCGGCTGCTGTGCCAATAGCGACAGCGGCTGTGCCCATCATCGCATGGTGTAACTTACCCATTGACATTGCACGTACTAACAAATCTATATCGCTTGCATTAACCTGCTTACCACTTGATGATTTGTAATTAAGCGGTGCAGCCACAAACGCCACTTTAGGTGTGTGTTGGCGTGCTTGCGCTTCATTAATAGTACTAATTAGTCCCATTTTTACCGCGCCATAGGCACGAATGGTTTCAAGCTTAGTGAGTGCGGCTTCATCAGCGTTTATATCATCTTGTAGCTCAGTACCGGAATAACCAATATCGCTGGCATTTACAAAAATAGTCGGGATTCCTGCGTTGATCATGGTTGCTTTTAACGTCCCCACACCTGGTACTTCTAAATCATCAACCACATTGCCTGTTGGAAATAGCGCACCATCACCATCAGCAGGGTCAATAAATTCAAGCTTTACTTCAGCGGCAGGAAACGTCACACCATCTAACTCAAAGTCACCGGTTTCTTGTACTTCACCGTTAGTCATAGGTACATGCACTAAAATACTTTTTTTAATGTTCGCCTGCCATACGCGCACAATAGCAATGCCATTATCAGGCACTCTGCTTTTATCAACTAAACCATTGCTGATGGCAAACGCGCCCACGGCAGATGTTAAGTTTCCGCAGTTACCACTCCAATCAACAAACGCTTTATCAATGGCGACTTGCCCAAATAAATAATCAACATCGTGATCGGGCTGCTCACTTTTACTCAAAATAACCGTTTTACTGGTGCTTGAGGTTGCACCGCCCATGCCGTCGGTTTGTTTACCGTATGCATCTGGGCTACCAATAACGCGCAATAATAAGCTATCGCGCGCCTCACCTGCCACTTGGGCAGGTGCAGGTAAATCGGTTAAATTAAAAAACACCCCTTTACTCGTGCCACCACGCATATAGGTCGCAGGCACTTTAATTTGTGGTTTAAACATAACGTGCGTCCTTATGATGCTTGCGTGGCTTCTAAAAAGTCTTGCGCAAAGCGTTGTAACACACCGCCCGCTGCATAAATAGAAAGCTCTTCTTGCGTATCAAGTCGACACTTCATCGGTACGTTTAATACCTCGCCATTTTTACGCGTAATAACAAGCTCTAGGGTTGCACCTGGTGTTGGTTCGCCCTTCACGTCGTAGCTTTCGCTACCATCTAGGTTAAGTGTTTTACGCGTTGTGCCTGGTTTAAATTCAAGCGGCAATACGCCCATACCAATTAAGTTAGTACGGTGAATACGTTCAAACCCTTCGGCTGCAATAACCTGAACACCAGCAAGCCTAACGCCTTTTGCTGCCCAATCGCGCGAAGAGCCTTGGCCGTAATCAGCGCCTGCCACAATAATGAGTGGCTGTTTACGCTGCATGTAGGTTTCGATTGCTTCCCACATACGCGTGTTTTCACCTTCTGGCTCTATGCGTGCGTACGATCCTTGCTTCACTTCTCCGTTTTCATCTAATACCATTTCGTTCAATAGTTTAGGGTTTGCAAATGTAGCTCGTTGTGCGGTTAAGTGATCGCCTCGGTGAGTGGCGTATGAGTTAAAGTCTTCTTCTGGTACGTTCATTTTAGTTAAGTATTCACCTGCTGCGCTGCTGGCCATAATTGCATTAGAAGGTGATAAGTGATCGGTTGTAATGTTATCGCCAAGTACTGCTAACGCGCGCATACCTGTCATACTGCGCTCACCTGCCAATGCTCCTTCCCAATAAGGTGGGCGGCGAATATACGTACTCTCTGGGCGCCAATCGTATAGTGGGTCGTTATCTTCGCCGTAATCAACGGTTAAGTTAAACATTGGCTCGTATACTTTTCTAAACTGCTCTGGTTTTACGCTTTGTTTGATAACCGCATCTATTTCTTCATCAGATGGCCATAAATCTTTTAAGGTTACATCGTTACCTTGCTGATCTTTACCGAGTATATCTTTTTCTATATCAAAGCGAATGGTGCCCGCAATTGCATAAGCAACCACAAGCGGTGGTGACGCTAAAAACGCTTGCTTTGCATACGGATGAATTCGGCCATCAAAATTTCGGTTACCCGAAAGCACAGCCGTTGCGTATAGGTCGCGGTCAATCACTTCTTGTTGAATTTTAGGGTCCAATGCACCACTCATGCCATTACAGGTAGTACAGGCAAAACCAACAATACCAAAACCGAGTTGCTCTAGTTCAGTGAGTAAGTTTGCATCTTCAAGATACGACTGCACTGCTTTAGAACCCGGCGCCAATGAGGTTTTAACCCACGGTTTACGCATTAAGCCTTTAGCGTTTGCATTTCGCGCCAATAAACCTGCAGCAATTACATTGCGCGGGTTACTGGTATTAGTACAGCTGGTAATAGCGGCGATAATACAGGCGCCATCTGGCATTAAGCCTTCTTCGTTCTCAACAACACCCGAAATACCTTGCGCTGCTAAATCGCTGGTAGATACACGACGATGCGGATTTGAAGGCCCTGCAATGTTGCGCCCTACACTTGATAGGTCAAATTTAAGTACGCGATCGTATTGAGCGGTTTTTAAGCTATCACTCCATAAACCCGCTGTTTTAGCGTAGTTTTCTACCAGGGCAATTTGATCTTCATCACGGCCTGTTAAACGCAAGTAATCAATAGTTTTATCGTCAATGTAGAACATCGCAGCGGTTGCGCCAAATTCTGGGGTCATGTTCGAAATGGTGGCTCTATCGCCAAGGGTTAGTGCATCAGCCCCTTCACCGTAAAACTCAAGGTAAGTCGATACCACACGTTGCTCACGTAAAAATTCGGTAATCGCCAGTACAATATCGGTTGCAGTTATGCCAGGCTGGCGTTTACCGGTAAGCTCTACGCCCACTATATCTGGTAAACGAATATATGATGCGCGCCCAAGCATTACGCTTTCGGCTTCAAGGCCACCTACGCCGACAGCAATAACACCTAATGCATCAACATGCGGGGTATGGCTGTCGGTACCTACTAAGGTATCTGGGAAGGCAATGCCATCGCGGTTTTGAATCACCGGCGACATTTTTTCAAGGTTAATTTGATGCATGATGCCATTACCCGGTGGGATCACATCAATATTTTTAAACGCTGTTTTGGTCCAGTTTATAAAATGAAAACGGTCATCGTTGCGTCTATCTTCAATGGCGCGGTTTTTTTCAAATGCATCGGGATCAAAACCTGCGTGCTCAACAGCTAATGAATGATCCACAATCAGTTGAGTCGGTACAACCGGATTTACTTTTGCAGGATCGCCGCCTTTTGCAGCAATAGCATCACGCAGGCCCGCTAAATCAACCAGTGCGGTTTGGCCTAAAATGTCATGACATACAACGCGTGCCGGATACCATGGAAAATCTAAGTCTTGTTTACGCTCAATTATTTGGCTAAGCGCATCGGTTAGCATATCGGGCTCACAGCGACGCACTAAGTTTTCGGCAAATACACGCGAACTGTAAGGTAGTGTCGCGTATGCGCCTGGCTTAATGGCATCGACGGCGGCTTGGGTATCGTAGTAATCAACATTTGAGCCTGGTAAAGGCTTACGGTATTGGGTGTTATTAATAATGGTCATAATAAATTCGCTAATTTGGTGACGGAGGAGAGTACGCTAAAGCGCTATAATGAGTAATCATCAGCGCTATAAACAATAAAAGGTGAGCTAGGCTCACCTTAAACGCTAACTAATTAGCCTCTTGATTCAATTGGCGTGTAGCTACGCGCATCTGGCCCGGTGTAATCAGCACTTGGGCGAATAATACGGTTATTTGCACGCTGCTCTTTTACATGCGCTGTCCAACCAGTTACGCGGCTCATTACGAAGATAGGCGTGAACAACTTGGTAGGAATACCCATAAAGTGGTACGCCGATGCATGGAAAAAGTCAGCATTACAGAATAACTTCTTCTCACGCCACATGACTTCTTCACAACGAACAGATACCGGGTAAAGCACATCATCACCCACTTCTGCAGCTAATTTTTCAGACCATTTTTTAATAATTACATTACGCGGATCCGACTCGCGGTAAATTGCGTGGCCAAAGCCCATAATTTTATCTTTACGCTCAAGCATCCCCATCAGTGCATCTTCAGCTTGATCGGCGCTGGTAAAGCCTTCAATCATATCCATGGCGGCTTCGTTGGCACCACCATGCAGTGGGCCACGTAAGGTACCAATTGCGCCAGTTACACATGAGTGAATATCAGAAAGCGTTGATGCACACACGCGACCGGTAAAGGTAGAGGCATTAAACTCATGCTCTGCGTACAAAATTAGCGATACATTCATTACTTGTGCAAATAATTCACTTGGCGCTTTATCGTGTAATAGCGTTAAAAAGTGTGCGCCTACTGAATCGTCATCAGTTTGTGTTTCGATGCGAACACCGTCATGAGTAAAACGATACCAGTAACAAATAATACTTGGGAAAATTGCCACCATACGGTCAATCGCATCGTTTGCTTCGCTAAAGTCATTTTCCATTTCAAGGTTACCTAACATAGAACACCCTGTGCGCATTACATCCATTGGATGTGCCTCTTTTGGAATGTTCTCAAGCACTGTTTTTAGTGCCTCTGGTAAACCACGTAAACTTTTAAGTTTAGCTTTGTACTCTGCCAGTTCACTTGATGTTGGTAGCTCGCCGCGAGAAAGTAAAAACGACACTTCTTCAAACTGCGCTTTTTCAGCAAGCTCGCTAATGTCGTAACCACAGTAAGTTAAACCTGAGCCTGTTTGCCCTACTGTACATAATGCTGTTTGTCCTGCTACTTGGCCACGTAAGCCTGCGCCACCTAATGCTTTATCTACCATGATGTGTCTCCTGTTGAAATTTTTATTATTTGTCAGATTTTGCTGAAAAAAGGTTATCTAGCGTGTTTTCGTACGAGTGATAATCTAAAAAGTCGTAAAGCTCTGCACGCGTTTGCATGTTTTCAATTTGGCTTTGTTGAGAACCTTCATTCAAAATAGCCGAATACACATTGAGTGCGGCTTTGTTCATTGCTCTAAACGCACTAAGTGGGTAAAGCACCATTTCTACGCCCACATCGCTTAGTTGCTCTTTGGTGTAAATTGGGGTTTGGCCAAACTCAGTAATATTGGCCAAAATAGGCACATTAATCGCTTTGGTAAATGCTTGGTAATCAGCAAGATCATGAACCGCTTCTGCAAAAATCGCATCGGCACCGGCTTCAACACAAGCTGCTGCACGGTCTATCGCCGCATTTAAGCCTTCTTTTTGAAACGCATCGGTACGCGCCATAATGTAAAAATCGCTATCGGTTTTAGCATCAACCGCCGCTTTAATTCGGTCTACCATTTCAGCTTGGGTAACTATTTCTTTATTAGGGCGATGGCCACAACGCTTTTGCGCCACTTGGTCTTCAATATGAAAGCCTGCTGCCCCCGCTTTAGTCATTTCTTTAACGGTACGGGCAATATTAAACGCCCCACCCCAACCTGTATCGGCATCCACTAACAAAGGTAAATCGCTAGCACCGGTAATACGGCGAATATCTTCAAGCACGTTATCAAGGCTGGTCATCCCTAAATCTGGCATACCAAATGAGGCATTAGCCACACCTGCACCCGATAAATAAATAGCCTGATGGCCCATTTTTTCAGCCATCATCGCGGTGTACGCGTTAATAGTACCTACCACTTGTAACGGGTGGTTATTTGCAATTGCCTGTTTAAATTTTAATCCTGCTGACATTACCTTCTCCTAACTTTGAACGGGGCTGCTCTTTGGCAACTTAGTATTTTTTAAAAATGTGACATCTGTATTAGGGTCTATTGACCTTTCAGGGTTTAATCCGCAAAGATCAACAGAATCTAGTTAGCCATTTCATTTTGAGTGGCTTGTACTGATTGATATCTATCAAATTTTGTTTGTATATTTGCTTGTGATGCACTGATATGGCGCTTCATTAGCATTTCGGCCAACTCTCCATCATGATTTTCTATGGCGTTAATAATGGCTAAATGTTCGTCAAACGCTTTAGATACCCGCGGACCTACCATACCCATTTGTACACGGTACATTCTTATTAATTGGTACAGGTCGTGGCATAACAAATGAATTAAGTGCGCGTTTTTACTGCCTTTGATTATTCTGTAATGAAAATCTAAGTCGCCTGCTTCTTGATAGTACGACTCACCTTCTTTAACACGCTGAGTTTGCAAATGCTGATTAAGTAATTGTTTCAAGCCTTGTACTTCATCTGGTTCCATATTGTCGGCAGCTAACCTACATGCAAGTCCCTCAAGGGCACTGCGCACTTGGTAAACCTCAATTAAACGCTCTGCGGTTAATGCCACAACGCGACAACCTATATTGGCTTTGCGCTCAACTAAATAACAACTTTCTAAACGGTTTAATGCCTCTCTAAGCGTTGCACGGCTTACGCCGTAACGCTTTGCAAGCTCCGGCTCAGATATTTTACTGCCTTGTGCAATGCTGCCCTCTACAATTTCGCGGCGCATATCTACAAACACTTTATCGGAAGCGGTTGTGATAGATGTTTCATTTAACAAGTGCTGTGTCATAAAGTATTTTTTATATTGTCGACAATTTATGGTCTAACTATGTGCTTATTATTTATACCTGTCAACCCTAAAACCACTTAAACCGAATGAAAAACCACCACATTGTCGACATTATTAGCCTAAAGTATAATAAAAATTTGTATTTAAGCTATTTAACCCAACAAGATGTCGACATCCTATAAGGGTTACTATTTCGCTTTTAACACTGAAAAAAATCGTTAAAAATGCTATTATCCTGCTTTATTTTGACTGTATGAGCTAAATCGTGGACGCAAACACTTACATCCCTGAGCCATTTATTAACGACGTAAAAACCTATTTACCCAAGCACCTAAACTTAGATGACTTTTTAAGTGCGTGTCGTCGTCCACTGCGTAAATCTGTTCGCGTTAATACATTAAAAATGAGTGTTGAAGAGTTTAAGCAACAAGCGGCTAAAAAAAACTGGCAACTTACCGCTATTCCTTGGTGCGATGAAGGTTTTTGGTTAGAGCGCCCAAATGATGAAGAGCAAAACCTAGCGCTGGGTAATACCGACTTACACTTAAGCGGGGCTATGTACGTGCAAGAGGCAAGCTCAATGTTGCCGCCAATGGCACTAAAGCAAAGCCTTAAAACCAGTAACACAGTGCTCGATATGGCCTCGGCACCGGGCTCTAAAACCTCACAACTGGCTGCACTAATGAACAATCAAGGTGTTTTGGTTGCAAATGAGCTGTCGTCATCACGTTTAAAAGTACTCAGTGCCACGCTAAAGCGTATGGGTGTAGGTAACTGTGCGCTATCGCATTTTGATGGTGTGGTATTTGGCAATTACATGTTTGAGTGCTTCGACAGCATTTTACTTGATGCGCCCTGCTCTGGCGAAGGCACGGTACGTAAAGATAGCGACGCATTAAAAAATTGGTCTATCGAGTCAAATATTACCATTGCCCAAGTGCAAAAAGATCTGATTAAAAGTGCGTTTTATGCACTTAAACCAGGTGGGACATTAGTGTATTCAACCTGTACGTTAACCCCACTCGAAAACCAGCAAGTATGTAGCGCATTATTAGATGAGTTTGGCGAATATATAAGCCCTGAGTCATTAAGCGACTTATTCCCAGGGGCTGATAAAGCCACCACCACAGAGGGCTACTTACATGTTTGGCCGCAAACGTTCGACAGCGAAGGTTTTTTTATTGCCAAATTTAAAAAGCACAGCAGCTGCGAAAACCAAACATTAAAAGTTAAAAAAGGCGCGTTCCCCTTTAGTGACTTTGATAGTAAACAAAGTGCTGCGTTTATGAGCTTCCTTAAAAAGCAATTTGGTTTAACGAGTCTGCCAGGTACGTTAAAACAACGCGACAAAGAGCTTTGGCTGTTTCCTGATGAATTTGAAGCGATACAAAACAAAATTAAATATGCGCGATTAGGTATTCAGGTAGGCGTTATTCATAAAAATGGCGTACGCCTAACGCACGAATTTGCCACCGTATTTGGTAAGCAGTGTAAAAGTAATGTACTGGCATTAACCAATGAACAGGCTAACGATTACTTTAATGGTAAAGATATACGCCTAGAAGAGGTAACCAAAGCCAGCGGTGAGGTGATCCTAACTTTATGTGGTTGCCCTATTGGTTTAGGGAAATGGCAAAAAAATAAAGTTAAAAACTCTTTACCAAGAGATTTAGTACAAAATACGCAGTTAATAAACTGGGCGTAAACTCTAATAAAGATGTGCATAACAAATGTAACTTACTGTAATTACGACAGTATAAAAAACGAACAAAAATGTGTATTTTTAGCACTTTTGACTATACTTAAATAACTTTCTTCTTCTCCCTAAGAATCTGAAAGTGTCTTTAGTTAGCGCAGGGCTCAAATACGAGCCCCTCTATAACCCAGAGTTCTTATAGCTCTGGGTCTTTTTTTGTCTAGGCGAAAGTTAACGGGCTGCGAGAGTCAGGTTACGAGCTTAATCACTCACCCGGCCCTATTATTACAATAAGAACTTAGTGATTTATTTACCACAGAGGGCACAGAGCACACAGAGAAAGTGATTAAAGACAAAGGTTAAAGAACTGTTGTTAGTTATTAGATTTCCAAAATTGAAGCTTTTTCTCAGTGCAGCGCGAAGCGCCTCGGTGTTCTCTGTGGTTCAAAAATAAAGGTTTTAGGAGAAAGTTAACTGGTTGCAGGGATCGGACAACCGGACCTGGGCATTACAATAAGCTCTTAAAAATTTATTTACCACAGAGGATAGGAGCACACAGAGAAAGTGATTAAAGACAGAGATTAAAGAACTGTTGTTAGTTATTAGATTTTCAAAATTGAAGCTTTTTCTCTGTGCAGCGCGAAGCGCCTCGATGCTCTCTGTGGTTAAAGTTCAGAGTAAACGAGCTGCAGGGGTCGGTTTACTAGCTTAATCTCGCAACCCGCCGCGAGCTTTACAATAAGCTCTTAAAAATTTATTTACCACAGAGGATAGGAGAACACAGAGAAAGTAATTAAAGAAAAAGATTAAAGAACTGTTGTTAGTTATTAGATTTCCAAAATTGAAGCTTTTTCTCAGTGCAGCGCGAAGCGCCTCGGTGTTCTCTGTGGTTCAAAAATAAAGGTTTTAGGAGAAAGTTAACTGGTTGCGGGGATCCCCCTGTGTCAGGATAGTTGTCGCCTCTAACTTTTAATAGAGGCAATAAAATGAGACGTCGATTTACACAAGAATTTAAAGTTCAAGCTGTTGAAAAAGCATTATCTCAATGTGATGATGTTCGCCTAGAAGATATTGCGTTTGATTTAGGCATCGGTTATTCAACCTTGCAACGATGGATTACGCTTGCTAAAAAACATGAACTTGAAACTAAAAATAATGGTAGTCACATGACAACAGAAAAACGCCCTCATGACTGGAGCTTAGAAGAAAGGCTTAATGCCATTATTGAATGTGCGAGTTTAGATGAAGCAGCTCTTAATGAATATTGCCGTGCTAAGGGGCTTTACCCGCATCATATTAAACAGTGGAAGCAAGATTTAGTAACACCACCTTCAAATAAAACAGTAAAGTCAGACAGTAAACAGCTTAAGCAAGAAATAAAGCAACTGCAAAAAGAACTGAATCGCAAAGATAAGGCCTTAGCTGAAACTGCCGCTCTACTTGTACTCAAAAAAAAAGCGGATGCGCTTTGGGGTTTCAACGAGGACGATTAACCAGCTCAACTGAACGTCATGAACTGATAAAGCTCATTACCGACGCGCAGAAATCAGGGGCAAGGCAAGCAAAAGCATGTGAGTTACTTGGTCTAACGGCAAGAACAATTCAACGCTGGATTGAAGCTGATGATATGACAGATAAGCGAACGAGTACGATAAAGCGACCACCTAACAGGCTAACTGAATTAGAGCAACAGCGTATTATTAAGACAGTAAATTCAATAGAATACGGACATTTACCACCCAGCAAGATAGTCCCTAAACTATTAGATAAAGGTGTGTGGATAGCATCAGAAAGCTCGTTTTATCGTGTTATGAAATCACATAAATTATTAACACACAGAGAAAAAGTTAAACCAAATAAAAAGATAAAAAAACCAAAAGCGCTCAAGGCAACACGTGTAAACGAAATTTATACATGGGATATCACATATTTGCCAACAGCGGTTAAAGGTCAGTTTTTATACTTATATTTAGTGATGGATATTTATAGTCGAAAAATAGTTGGTTGGCAGGTTCATGACACACAGCTAAGCACACTGGCGGCTGATTTAATGGTAGATATTTGCAGGCGAGAGCAGGTAAAGCCAGATCAAGTCACGTTGCACTCGGATAATGGCAGTCCAATGAAAGGGGCAACGTTATTGGCAACATTGCAGGAGTTAGGTATTGTGCCTTCATTTAGCCGACCGTCAGTGAGTAATGATAATCCTTATTCTGAATCGCTATTTAAGACGTTAAAGTATCGCCCAGAATACCCTGAAAAAGCCTTTGAAAGCATCGGTAGTGCAAGGAAGTGGGTTAACGGATTTGTTGATTGGTACAACGATGAGCACTTGCACAGCGGTATTAAATTTGTCACGCCAAACCAGCGTCATTTAGGATTAGATAAAGCGATACTAGCGAACCGTCACCGAGTAAATGAAATAGCGAAATTGCAGAATCCAATTCGTTGGTCAGGAAAATCTAGAGATTGGACAATGACCAATGAAGTAAATTTAAATCCAGAGAAAAAAGAAGCAATGCGGGCGGCATAAAATTTAATTTGATGCGACAACTAACTTGAAAAACTCCG